>JBAZJU010000007.1 GCA_041651155.1 Patescibacteria group bacterium
CGTTTTTTTTGTCATAATAACGGTAATTTTAATGAATTATCCCCTTAAGAATAGGATAATTCCTGATATTCTTCCAACCTTAGAGAAAATCCAATATTCTTAGCAGTCGCAAAAGGGGACGCTATCTCTCAATAAACTATTGACAATTATAACCAAATATGCTATAATGCAATATTCCCTACAAAAATGCCTCAAAGGAGTTACCATGGCTAAAGAACTGCATAAAAAGATGAACGACGAAGACGAGAGACCACTATTGGACGGAAAAAATGAATATATTATCACGAGTTCTGACCGTTTCGGTAAAATCCACGAATCAATCGTATTTGCCCAAAACTGCCAACAGGCAGAGGAAAAATTTAAAAACTCCCTATTGGGAGCAAAAAGAACATTAATAGAGACCGAAGAAATAAAAATAGCGCAGCCAATAATCGATCAGGATCTGATCGCGGCGCCTTATCAACCCGTGGCTGCCTAAAAATATTTTCAAAAAATATTAAGGGGGATTCATCCGAGTCCCCTTTTTAAATTTCTCAAAATTTTGTTATAATTAAGGCATGAAAAACTTTGTCAAACTTATTGCGCTTTTTACCCTGCTTTTATCTTTAAGTCTGGTTATTAATTCGGTTTTAAGTGTCAGGCCAGTAGCTGCGCAAGTTCCTTTTGCTGGTCCAGGCACAATAATAGGTCTCTGTACAAATACTGCCAGTTTCCTAATTGCCGTAGGACCTCCAGTTCCTGGACTTTACATGATACGTCAGCTGCCAAGAGGCATCTGGCTGGCAGGCCTTTTTGTCCCTACGCCAATACCTTGCTTTTTTGGCAATGTCCCACATGGCGTAGCTTTCCCCGTAATTCTTTTCGGTTCAGGTTAAAAAATTATTTATAATAAAAAAAAGGACTCACTGAGTCCTTTTTTATTATCACGTTTTGTCTTTTATCTATTTTTCTTCTTTTTCACACTGGTCAATGAAATTTCTAAGAAATTCTTGACCAAAAGTCCCTGTCGCCACTCCATACCCAAATTCCCAAAGTATATCCATACCAATTTTGACATGATTGATGTCCCAGGATTCGGCAAATTCAGATGCTACTTCAGCTAAGGCTTTATTCACATCAGGGTCATCATGAGTCTGTGGCTGATCCTTAACAACTATCAGACGCTGATCAATAGCCTTTTGCAATTGTCGGCAAGAAATCTCGCGATTTTTTATCTTTTCTGACAATTTCATTAGGACTGCAATTAATCCTTGATTTCCATCCATAATTAACAACCTCCTTTCATCTATAATAAACAATAAATCTAATTTCTGTCAAGCCTAGCTGTTTAACTTCCTTATCTCATCCCGAATTTCTATAGCTTTCTCAAAATCCCCTCCTTCGCTCCTTCAGAGCTTCGGAGGGTAAATTCCAATAATTAACTACTTAGTTTTCTTATCTCATCACGAATTTCAATTGCCCTTTCAAAGTCAAGATTCTCGGCCGCGATCTGCATTTGTGTTTCCATTTCAATAATTAATTCTTCTAATGAACCGACCTTCTTTAATCCAAACTTATCAGCTTCTTTTTTAATCGTGGCTGGTTTTTCTTTAATGGCTTTAATAATTGAAGCTGGAGTAATGCCATGCTTTTCATTATATTCCACCTGAATCTTGCGGCGACGATTAGTTTCTCTGATTGCCTCTTTCATTGAGCCAGTCATATTATCCGCGTACATTAAAACATAAGAATCAACATTGCGGCTGGCACGACCAATGGTTTGGATTAATGAACGGGCATCGCGTAGAAATGATTCCTTATCAGCATCTAAAATTGCTACCAATCCAACTTCAGGAATGTCTAACCCCTCACGCAGTAAATTAATGCCTACTAAAACATCATATTTACCACGGCGCAAGTCAGCAATTATTTCTGTGCGCTCCAAAGTGTCAACTTCAGAATGCATATAATTAACCTTCAAATCTTTTTTCAAAAAATAATCAGTCAAATCTTCTGCCATTTGCTTGGTTAAAGTCGTCACCAAGGTGCGATTGCCCATTTCAATCGTCTTTTTAATTTCTGCAATCAAATCATCCATTTGCCCTGCGCTAGGCCTGACAAAAATTTCCGGATCAATTAAGCCCGTTGGTCTAATGATCTGTTCAACAACCTGCCCAGAATTTCTTGTCTCATAATCTGAAGGCGTAGCAGAAGTATAGACCACATGTTTTAAATATCTTTCAAATTCTTCAAATTTTAAAGGCCGGTTATCATAAGCTGAGGGTAAACGAAAACCATTGTCAATTAAATTTTGCTTCCTGGATTTATCTCCTTTATACATGCCATGAACCTGGGGCAAAGATTGATGTGATTCATCAATAATAAATAAAAAATCTTCAGGAAAAAAGTCCAGTAAAGTTTTTGGCGGCTCACCAGGCGCGCGGCCATCAAAATGGCGCGAATAATTTTCAATGCCCTTGCAATAGCCAAGTTCGCGGATCATTTCCATATCATATTTAGTGCGTTTTTCTAAACGATGCGCTTCCAGCTGGGGTAAAGTTGGTAAAACTTCTTTAAGTTCTGCTGCAATTGATTTTAAAGCGCGTTCAATTGAATCTTTGGATGTCATAAAAGGCGAAGCAGGAAAAATATCCAGCTTATCAATTTCTTCCAGGACTTTTAAATTAATCGGCTCAATAACTTTAATAGATTCAATCGTCTCACCCTTAAAATTTATTCTAAAAATATTCCGGCCATAACCTTGAATTAAATCAATGGTATTGCCGCGCACGCGAAATCTGCCAGAACGCAAATCAGTATCATTGCGTTCAAACTGAATCTGAACCAGGGCTTTAATTAAATTATCGCGGCCCAATTCACGACCCACATTTATTGTAAAAATACCTTGTTTATATTCATTAGGATCACCCAAGCCATAGATACAGGAAACAGACGCCACCACAATCACATCTTCGCGTGAAACCACTGAGGACGCGGCTTCCAAACGGAACTCCTCAATTTTTTCATTCACTGCTGTATCTTTTTCAATATATGTATCTGTTGAAGGCACATAACTTTCCGGCTGGTAATAATCATAATAAGAAATAAAATAACAAACCTTATTTTCAGGAAAAAATTCTTTAAATTCTTCATACAATTGCCCAGCCAAAGTTTTATTATGCGCTAAAACCAAAGTCGGCCGCTGGACTTTCTGAATTAGGTTGGCCATGGTAAAAGTTTTGCCAGAACCAGTTACACCAAGCAAAGTCTGTTGCGGGTACTTTAAAAATCCCTCCTCAAGTTTCTTTATTGCGGAAGGTTGATCTCCTGTAGGTTTGTAGGTTGTTTTGAGTTTGAATTTCATAACTATTTACTCTTCTAATTCTTTTGGCATTTCTTTCTTGCCCAAAAAATTATTTTTAGAAACAATTGGCCGCTTTAAACGCTTTTCCAATTGTTTTCTGGCACCACCGGCAATCTTACCGCCTGTTTTGGCATCGTTCTTTAATTTGGCGACACCTGAAGACTCTTCTGTCCGGTGAATTTCCGTAGTAGCCCTTTCGCCCAGCATGGTAAAAATTAATTCCAAATCATCCATATGGTCGCGTAAATTTTCCCTTTTTAAACTTTTCAACTCCTTATATTCTGTTGGCGTAATGCCAAAGGTTGCTTTAGATATTTCCGCGGTTAAGATTTCATAATCTTTTTGTTCCTCGGCGCCGCGTTTTGACCATTCATCAGTTAATTCCTCGCGAATAGCAATGCCGCGCATTCGCTTTTCAATCCAGCCATCAGGATAGCCTTTGAGCTTATAGAGCAATCTAGTCCTTTTAGTCGCCAGTTCTGGATTTTCAATTTCCTGCACCCGTTCATAGCCCACACGAGCCAACCAACGTTTGAATGGTTCGGCTTTGGGCGAAGGAATTGATTGAATGATACGAAATATACCTTCTGTATCAGCGCAATCTGTTTGATAATTTTTGCCGTCATTAGCCAATAATTTCAGTTGTCGACAGATTGTCGATAACTCAACTTCATCATCAGCTTTAACCCGAATTTTCATTTTATACCAATAATCATTGGGATTGACGCTATCTGTTAATGCTTCAATAACATCAATAACCGAAAACCACCACTCATTATCAAATAGCGTTCTTCTTATTTTTTTGTCTTTAAATAAAACAATTTTTGTTGAATCCATAGTATTATTATATCAATATCTTAAGATTAGTTTAATAAGCCGATTTACTTCAAAAACAATCTCTTGTGCTAATTCTTCCCATTTTTCTAATTTCATAGTTGATTTTTAATTGAATTTTATACTTTAAGCTTAACAAAACTTAATGTGCTTGACAAATATCCTTGAGGCATATAATATTAAAAATCAAACAAACAAAGGAGGATGACATGAACCCTGAAATTGTAGAAATACAGAATATGGCCTTGTTGACAACAGCCATGGGAACTTTAAAAAAAACCAGAATTGATCTCGGTGATGGTGTGGAGGTACCATTCCCCAAAATACTAACCAACCTGGTTGAAGTCGGAGTTAATCTCAATCATAAGATAAGATTGCATTTTCAATTTACTGAAAAAATCGGTCTTCTCTTATATTTAGTGGACTTTACCAAACCTGACGAGGAAGATCCTGGAGATACAAGAGAAAATTTCCGAAAAAGGATCGCTGCGTCGCTTCACGCTCACAAAGTCGCGCCTGAATCTTACGCTGAAAAAATTGAAGCGTCAGAAGAAAAGCCAACCTGGGGTTGGTACTTAAGTGTTTTGCCTTTTCCAGTGAAAAGCCTACACGCAACGATACATCCGCAAAATTTACAGCAAGTAAGCAAAAAAATCTCTGAATTAACAAAATGACTAGACCACAAGAGACTCGGATCAGCGAGTCTCTTCTTTTTATAAAAAACTTGCCATGCTATAATTCTCTTATAAATTTATGCAAATATCCAAACGAAAATCTGAAAATAACAGCCAAGGCAATTATGACCCGCACATCACCAGCCAAAAAGCTGAGGAAATGAGGAAAGAACTTGAACGATTAATTAAAATTGCCCGACCGGCTGCGTCTAATGAGGTTGCCGAGCATGCCAAGCTCGGTGATTTTTCGGAAAATGCGGCTTATCAAATGGCTAAAGGTAAATTGCGCAGTATTAATAATCGCATTTTGATTTTGCAGGACAAGTTAAACAATGCCATTATTATTGATTGCGCGCCGGGCGAGTGCGTGCAATTGGGCAGCCAAGTGACCATAGAAGTAAACGGCGCGCAGAAAAATTTTCAAATCCTGGGCTCCCAGGAAACAAATCCGCAAAAGGGCATAATTTCACACCTCTCTCCCATTGGCGCGGCCTTGCTTGGCCATAAATTAAACGACGAGGTGGAAATTGAAATTAATGGCCAAAATTTAAAGTACAAAATTATTAAAATAGAATAAATAGTATAGTACAATAGCTTGACAAGCGCCAAAAATAATGATAAATTAATAAATCAAACAATAAAGGAGGTAGTAGATTGAAAATATTAATAACAGGATTGGGAGTTACCGGTAAAAGCAGTCTGCTTAAATGGCTGGATAAGATTCATCCGCCAATACCCGATGCAATCTTTCTTGACCTGGATCATGATCGGGCAGAATTGTCCAGGGAATTTTCGCCATGGGACTACTACTTTCTGGAGGATGTACACGGGCCAACAGCTATGGCCGTCTACCCCTTGCCTGTCTATGACCTGGTGCTTTATGTGCTGCCTGGTTGGTTCACTCATTTGCGCTACTGGCTCAGCCGCATGCGCATCTGGTTTGAGAATGGTAAATACGCCTGGGACCCTGACCTTAATTGCAATTTCGGTACTGGCCAGCCGCAAGATTGGCGCAATCTGCCTGGAATTATAAAATATTTCTGGCAGCATTTTCCCAAGCGTGGGCAAACCATTAGTGAAGACTTAATTGCCCTCAAAGCTTCGAGAATCAAAACCTTTTTGGTCATTCCCAAAGGCATTGGCGCAAAAATCTCCTTCACTTTTAAAAAATTTTAGTCAAAAAGGAGTCAGTTATTACACTGGCTCCTTTTAAATTTTTATTTGTTTAATCTGTCGGAACAAACTATCTCGGCTAAACTTTTCGTCCTCTTGATCAGGATTATCAGAGTAAATATATTTTAAACAAAAAGACAATGCCCTTTCCAAAATCGCAAATTTAATTGCTGGCACTAAATATTCTTTTTCCAAATCACTTAGCTTCCTTTCAGTTTCATAGCCAGCTAAAAGTATTCTGGTATTATCTTTGCTCCACTTTTGCCAATTATCTTTAAAACACCAGCCTCGCAAGGCTTGGCCTAAATCTAAAATCAAAGATCCGAAATATGAACGATCAAAATCAATAATGGCCGCTATCTTATCGCCTTGCCAAATCACATGGCGCTTTCCCAAATCCTCATGGAGCATGCCTTGGGGCAAATCTTCTGGAAAATTTAATTTAACTATTTCTTCATTAAAAACTTCTACAAATTTATCCGCTTCCTTAAAATTACTTTGTAAAATTTCTTCCTTATGTTCCGCAAAAAATTTTCTTGTCTTTTCTAAACCCAAATTTATATTCTTTCTTTTCTCAATTTTGTAATTTTCTACTATATTATGATATTGACCCAAAAATTTCCCCACTTCGGTTAATTGTTTATCTGTAGGATTACCTTGCACAAAATCGCCTGTCAAATATTTCCTAAAATAACCATTATGATTTTCTAAGCTTACAACCCGTTCCCCAGTTTTAGTCTTCAAATAGTCAATAACCGGGAAATTATTAACTTTTAATTTATCCAGCAAATCTAATTCGCCTTCAATTTCTTCTTTACTCCTAAATCTGTTTCTTTCCCCGCACAAACGCAAAAAATATTGGCCCAAATCTGTGGTAACTAAAAAACTAAAATTGCCGCTGGTTTGAATCGGTTCAATAGCTTTAATCTGGCCAATATTATATTGGTTTAATAAATTAATTATTTCTGGTTGTTCAAATTTCATATTGTTACTAATTTACTAATTGGCTTCTAATAATACTAATTGGTATTATTTGTATAATATTAGCCTGCCTGCCGGCAGGCAGGTACATTCGTATCATACTAACAGCTTATCATTTTTATCCAAAAATAAAAACCGCCCCGTTTAAGCGAAGCGGTTTTAAATACTTTTATTAAAATTCTATTTCTTTTCTTCCAATTCAACTTTAATCCCGCCGATCCAGCCAGCAACTAGATTGTACAAGGCTGCGATTATTGCTCCACAAATAAAGCCCATGACAGCATAGATAATCGGGGTGATAATAATAGAAGCAACGCCCCAGCCACCCATATATCTGCCGCCCATTGAACCGATAAGCCCGCTGAATAAAGCAACTATAATGCCCAAAATCAGGCCAAAAATTGCAGCAATGACAGCATGGACTTTGGCCATAGACATTATGTCTACTTTTTTTACAGTAGTCATACTTTTAAATTAAGAATTAGATACTATTATTATACTGCCATAAAGAAAAAACCGCTACCTTCCAAATAGCGGTTATTTTATAAACCTGGTCTTATTTTTCCATTCCCTAATCATGTAAACCTGGCTTGGCTTTAATCTGACCTTGCCATCTAAATAATTCAAGAAACAAAAAGCGCAGATTGTTTTATCTTCATTGGCCCAAATCTGCCTGGGTTTATGGCAAATTGTACACTCGTATAATTCATTTGCCTGGCATTGCTGGCAATTATAAATTGCCCGATTAAATCTGCCAGTTCTGACTTTAACCAATTTTCCGCCACAGGCTCCGCAGACAAATTCCTGACATTTCATTAAACGCCTCCTTTTATGATTATTAATCATCATAATAATAAGCAAAAATGTCAATGGTCAAAAAATAAAAGCGGCTTTTTATGGCCGCTTGCGCTTAAAAAAATTGGCTTAAACTTTTGTTTTTAACGGGCTGAGTATGATTGGCGGCACAGCCTTGTTTTTCTTGGCATGGAGCAGAGCCTCTGCCGGTGTTTTAAAGCCATTAAACCTTTCCGAATTCCCATCCACCCAGCACCAGCTGCCTGCCTCACTATGCCTTTGCTCTAACCCAGCGCACATTTGTTCTTCTTCAGGCGTTAAACTCACTTCCTCGCTCATTATTCCCTCCTCATTGATTGATATTGCCAACTATATCTTATCTTACTATATTCAAATAAAAAATCAAATTTATTTTTTTGCCAAGGGCAGGCTGAATTTAAAGGTCGCACCTTGGCCTGGCACAGATTCAACCCAGATTTTACCCTTCATGTTTTCTAAAATAATTTTACAAATATACAGTCCCAAACCAGTCCCTTCCTGTTTTCTGGCAAAGCCGGTATCAAGCTGGGAAAATTTTTGAAAAAGTTTATCTTTTTTATTAGGGTCAATGCCTGGGCCCTGATCTTTGACTGAAAAAATAAACAGTCCCTTCTCAATCTCGCTGGAAACGAATATTTTGCTTTTGGGAGGGCTGAATTTCAGGGCATTATCAATTAAATTATAAATCACCTCTTGAATTCTATCTGGATCCGCACTGACAAGCGCCCTGCTGCTTGAGCATTTGTGGACAATAGACACGTCATTATTTTTTGCCAAAGATTGCAAGCTTTCTATAACTTTGGGCACGAGCTGGCAAACATCCATTTTTTGCATGTTAAAAATTGCCTTTTTGGCTTCAATCCTGGTAATGCCTAATATTTTTTTTATTATGCCCAAAAGTCTGTTCGCTTCATTAAAAATTATACTTAAGCTCTTTTTCTGCTTAATATTTACACCGCCCTGTTTTTTAAGCATTATTAACTGCGACAGGCCGATAATTGAAGTCAAAGGCGTCTTTAACTCATGAGCGGAAATATTTAAAAATTCATCCTTCATGGCATCCAGCCCCTTTAATTCATCAAAGGCTTTGCGTAACTCTTTTGTTTTTTGCTCAACTTTTAAATCCAACTCCTTGTTTAATTCCTCCAATGATGCTTTAGCATGGATAATTTTTTCCTCGTTAATCCTTTCTTGAATCATGTCGCGAAAAACCAAGACCGCACCGTTAATATTGTTTTCGCTATCTTTAACCGGCGCCGCACTGTCAGCAATAGGAATTATCTGTCCGTCTTTGGTTTTGAGCACAGTATGGTTTGACAAAATAGATATTTTGCCTGTTTTTAAAGCGGCTGCTATTGGTGATTCACGCTTTTTCATGCTTGCTTCATCATAGATATTGAAAACTTTTTCCGCAAAAGTTCCTTGAGCCGCAGCCAAGCTCCAGCCGGTCAATTCTTCTGCCGCAGGATTTAAAAATTCTACTTTCTGTTCATTATCCACAACCAAAACCCCGTCGCCTAAACTTTTTAAAATCGTATCTATCTTGTCCCTTTCTTTGGTTGACTGGTCCCTCTCTTGAGAAACGTCTTCCAAAACATTTAAAATAGCCAGCCTTTGTTTTTCAATATCATTATTTTTCCGAATTATTTCTTTGGTTTGATCTTCAACCTTTCTATTTATCTCCACACGTGATTCTTTTATCGCAGATGTCATTTTATCAAAATCTCTGGATAAATGCCCGATTTCATCATTTGACTCTGTGCCGACACGATGGTCCAAGTCGCCATTTTTTATAATCTGCACGCCATCTCGCAATTTTTTAATGGGGTCAACAATCGTTTTTAGCAATAAATAACCAAGGAGGATCACAAGAAAAATAATTAGGATTGAAAAAAAGATGATTTTTTCCGTCAAATCGTAAAACAGCGCGAGTGCTTCATTACGGTCATATTTAGCTATAAGACAGGCATCAAAATCTTCCAGCCAATTATAAACGGCAATGACATTTACTCCCCTATAGTCTTTGGCATAAATCTGGCCTGAATTTCCATTCAAACAATAATTGACAGGATCAGTTGAAATAGGAACAGGCATTGCCTCTTTGGTCGTAAATTTTAGAGCGGTTATGGGAAAATGATAATTATTGACCAAAAACGTCTCGCCTGAAATGCCCAAACCAGCGCGTTCTGACATTATTTCAGAAATTCCCTGCAAATCTATTACGCCAACCAATACCCCAATCGTAACATTTTCATTATTTGTCAAAGGCATTGAAATTGTGAGCCCGGTCTTTTTTGTGTCCTGGACATAATAAAAATTGCTGACATATACGGCTTTTAAGCCGTTTAAATAATAATCTTTATCGCTAAAATTCTTATTTTCCTGCAGATTGTCAGTAGACACGACGGCCAAGCCGCTAAGATCTAAAATAAAAAACTCTCTGAAATGCCGGCAAAAGCTCAAATTTCGCTTTAAAAAATTTAAAAAACGAACATCATGAAAATCAGGAGCCTTGTCTGAAATTTTTCTATCTGTTTTTGTTGCCTCGTTTTCCGTTGCAAGCATAGCCATCAAGTCTGCGCCAGTTTCTTCCACCTTGAAGCGCTGTTCATGAACAAAATAATGTATTTGGTTTTCTTTTAAAATTGCAACGCTTTTTAATTGTTCGCCGAATCTTTCCAAAACCGACTTTTGTCCGACATAAAAAAATAAAAAAGTGCCAGCGCCAGAAGCGAGCAGCGTGGCTAATACAACTATAATTATCAGCTTATATATAATTTTCACAGATAGAAATTTTTAAATAAATAAAATTAGGCTATTTTCTTGTTTGCGCATAATTTCTGCTTTTTTTCTTTTGGATTTTTAATCCGATAATTTTTGTATTTTTAAGATTATAAATTATCCTTTTTTATTGATTTCTCTAGCTCTGCGATCTTTTTCTTTAAATCTATCATCTTAAGCTCCCTGCCCACAGCTATTTTATTAAAAAGCTCAAGATCCTCATTCTTTTTCTTGAGTTCTTCTTCTGATTTTTTTTGTTCCGTTATATCCCTGGCTATGCCGACTATTCCAATCAGCTGTTTTGCCTTATTCTTAATGATCTTTAAATTCAAACTGACAGGGATTTGCTTGCGCGCTTTTGATAAATAAAAGGCTTGAAAATTATAGAGCTCGCCTTTTTCCAAGAGCTCTGCCAGGATATTTTTTTTAAAAAAATCACGAGTGGCAAATATAAAATTTACACTTTTGCCATATAACTCATCTTTTTCATACCCAAGAAGTTTCAAAGTCGCTGGATTAACCAGCATTATTGCTTGCTCAGCCCCTAAAACGAAAAGGGAATCAGACATGGCATTAATTATTGTCTCTGCGGCAATGGCAGAAGAGATAGACATCAATTTATATTTGCCGATCGCATAAGCGATAATTATTACAGTGCAGGTAGTCAAGGACGAGGTTAAAGGTATCATGCTAAAATTAAATAATTGAGGAATAATTTCCGTAAATGTTCCCCCTACAAGCAGAATGCTTATGGCCAGGATCATTAATTTTGCCTGTTTTTTCTCATTAAAGTTCTTTGATCGCTTATAAAATCTGTAACCCAAAAAAAGCCCGGCTATCGTGCATAGCAATATATAAATGACGTATGCTCCAAATAAAACTCCGCCTGCTGATTCATAGCCCCACCAGGATAGACGCACAGATTCTGTAACTGCATTAAATTGCCAATCCATGATTGAAAAAAAAAGAACAGGCAATAATAAAACAGCAACCGCTATTTTTTTCCTGGCTAATTTATTTTTTACAAATTCTAAAAAAAATAAAAGCAGGAAAAAAGCAGCCAAGCCGGCACAAATGGTGCTGATTCTAGCCCAAAATAAAGCGTCCTGGCCAGAATCTGAAGAAAATTGAAAATAATCGGCTGCTGACCAAATAGCCAATGTTGAAGCGAATAAGCCGTATAATCTATTTTCCAAGTTGGAAGAATTTTTTGAAAGAATATATATTGCCAAAATTACATTGGCAAAAAAGCCCATAAAAGGCAAAATGACGTAAGGGTTTTGAAACAAATATATATGCATTTTTTTAGTTATTTTTTAAAATGGCTTTCCAGCTTTTTAATTTTATTTTTCAGCTCAATCATTTTAAATTCACGGCTGACAATCAGTTTATTGAATTTTTCCAATTCTAAATTCTTCTCCTTTGTCTCTTCGTCTATTTTTTTACGCAGACTGACATCTCTGAAAAAGCCAACGTTGCATTTTTTTCCTTCAACCATAATCAAACTCGTATTAATATCGCAATAAATGATTTTCCCGCTCTTTTTTACACAAGGAATATTTTCCGCCAATGTTTTATCTCCCCTGGCTTGAGCCTCAAACTCGGCCACAATATCTATTATTTTATCCGGGGGATGAATGTCTTTAAGACCCAAGCCAATCAGCTCTTGCCGCGAGTACTCCAGTATTTTGCAGATAGCCGGGTTTGCATCAATAAATTTTTTTGTTTCAATGTCCGCAATAAGTATGCCATCGGCACTGGCTTCAAACAGCACCTTATACCTTTCTTCTGATTCTTTTACCTTTTGAGCCGCGAATGTTGAATCAAAAAGTTCATTTTCAATCACTAAAAAATATTTCTCGTCATTTGATTTGGGCAGGTTATTAATAAAAAATTGGAAGGCTTTGCTTTTATCAGTTTCATTTATTTGAATCTTACCCTCCCAACTCCCTTCTTTTAAGCTGTCCAGGATTTTTTCTTTTTGCGCGCTTGGCGAATATTTAATAAATTCAAAAAAATTTTGGGCGGTAATTTCTGTCCTGGCGCGGCCATGGTTTTTTGCAGCCGCTTCATTGAGGTAAACTATGTTAAAATTTTTATCCAAGATAAAAATGCCGGAAAATGAATGTTCAGTAGCGCTATAAAATCTTACTAAAGAATTAGTAACAAAAGCTTTTTCCTGCAAATCAGCTTGGTTTTTTTTATTTTTGGCGAAAGTTTTGTTATTATTTACCGGCGCTTCCATAAATATCAAAAGTAATTATTTCTTTAATACTTTAGCAATCTTTCCCAGAAGATCATCTAGTACAAACGGCTTTTCAATACTGCCTTTGATATTGGGCAAATCTTGCGTTTCTTTTATAGCATCTTTAAAATTGCGCGATTCAACGGGCAAAGCAGAAATAAAAATTATTGGAATTAATTTATTTTTATCATCAGTAGCCAGTGTTTTGGCCACTTTAATGCCGTCAATTTCCGGCATCATAATGTCCAATAGAATCAAATCAAATTTTTCCTGCTTAATCATATTTAAAGCTTTTTGCCCGCCTTCGGCCTTAACTACTTTATGACCGCCTGATTCCAAACTCAAGCAAATTGTTTCCAAAGTGTCCAAATCATTATCAACAACTAAAATTTTAGCCATATATTTTAAATTAATAAATTAGGCCTTGAAAAATTTTAAAATCCCTCTAATATTAAAATACTTCTTTTGCAGTTAAATTAAATTAAAAACGAAATTAAATTAAAATTAAAAATACGGCCGTCTCCGAGCCGTATTTAAAAAATTATTATTTTTTTGAAAAATATTCGCTGACACTGTTCAATAATTTGGCGGTCTTTTGGTATTCAATCTTATCTTCAATAGCCACTGCTTTCTGTTCTCTAAAATTCAGAGCCTGCTCGGACAGTTTTAAACCGCCATAGCCCAAATCTTTTTCATATTCCAAAGTTAAAAGCGTAACAATTTCCATTGGCTCTTTCTCAAGACTCAAAACTCTGCCCAAATCAGAAACCTGCAATCCGCCTATCTGATTAGCCAGCTTGATTGCCTTATCGCCCATGTGCAGACGCATAGTCAAAATAATATCGCTGATTAATTCATAGTATGGCTTAAGCTGGGGGTTAACATCCTTATAATCAAATTGGGAAACAATGATTTTCCTGTTTTTATTAATTAAATAAGAGACCAGTAAAATTAAACTAACGCCGACAAAAATAACCAGCCCAAAAATTTTCCATTGCCCCAAAAAGAATCCTAAAAATTTATGCTCAATTTGAAAGGGCATTTTTGAAACTGCAGGCACTTTCTGATCAGAATATTTCATATCAGCCACCACAAAATATTTGCCTGGTTTCAAATCAGGAGGTATTTTGACCTGTTTGATAAATGAGGCAGTGGTCTCCACTGCCACTGTTTCCAATTCTTCAGTTACTATTTTTTTGTTAATGTCTTCAATCCTATAGGTTATTTCAACATCTACTCTGCCACTGCCGCCCATATTAAATAACTTCATGGAAACAGGCAGACTTTCGCCTGGCGCGACCTTTTGGAATTGATCAATGGTTGTTACCTCAATTTTACTTAATTCTTGAGCCGAAACAAAATGATTAGCCCAAAACATAGTTGGACTAATTAACAAAAAACACAGCAATAATCTCATAAATATTTTGTTTGGCATGAATTTTATCTTTTACTTATACATTTTAAATGTATCAATTTTTTTCTCAACTTGCAAGTTAAGTGAGAACAGCAAGCCAAAGGCACTAATGCCCTTGGCTTATTTTAAAATTCAAGACTTTGTAATCTTCGCCAAAAAATAATTATTTTTTGCTTTTTTGGGTAATCAGCCAAATAATAATGGCAGCAAAAATTATTACAATTACTCCGAGTACGATATAAAATTCTAACCATGATCTTTTAGCGGCACCGGCCTGAATATCAAACAGGGTGGTCTTTTCATTCAGCATCTTTGAGGCTATTTCTTGTTGGTTGGCAATGTAGTCAGCAATTGCTAATGCGCCGACGCTTTCATTGCCGGCTTTGTCCACAGCCTTGACAGCAACTAATTTTGCTGTCCGCTCACTTTCATTCAGAATATATGGACTTGTGGCATCTTTAAAATCGCCATTATCAAATTTTATCTGGTAATAATCAACGCCAGAGAGAGCATCCGTTGTATTAAAGAAAATCTGATACTCATTTGAAACATTTGCAGTTGATCTGGCTTCAATTGAAGGTTGCGCAATCAAAGGCGGAATTGTATCAATTTTCAGGGCATAACTAGCCAGCTCGCTAAAGCCAGCCTGATATTTTGCCTTAAGATAAAAAATCAGGATGCCATCTTCAATATTATTATAAGTTATGGCATTATCTTCAGTTGTTACTACATCCCCAATATCTTCTAAAGTATCGGCTGATAATTTTGTCACATAACCAAGTGCATTCGCTGGTTTTGTCCAATTGAAAGTGACATTTTTTGATTTTGACCAGGCATCTTCAGAATTGGTGGCTGAGGAAATTTCCGGGGCAGCTAAAATTATTTTTTCTTCGGGTTTGACCGGGTTTGCTTCTTCTTTTGGTTTTTCAACAACACCCAGAGCCAAACTAATACTATTGCCGCCGCTATAAATATCTTTTGGTTCAGCCGTAATCATCCTGGAGCCGGCAATTAAAGCTAAAATTGCCTTGCCATCCTTTAAAACTTTAAAAGTTGCAGTGCCTAAGGCGCCATTTGAGCTTGTGCCTTCGCCTATGCGATAACCGCCCACATAAAGCGTACCCCCGCCAATAGTTTCACCCGGGCTTTTTTGCGGGAAGAGCGAACCCAGGGCAAAACCTTGAGCTTGCAGCAAATCAGCCGGGTAAGTTACCTTAGCCCTGACCACCTGTAGCAGATTGCCCCCGCTATTTATATTTATGGTAACTTTAAACACATCGCCAACTTTATAGCTTGTTTTGCCTGCTGTTAGGGATAAGGTGGCAGAGGCGGCAGAGGCTGGCAATGAAATTGAAGTTAAAACCAATGACATTACTAAAATAATGAATATTTTCTTCATAATTTTACAGTTATTTTAAAAATTAATAATAATTTTTTTAAATCTCCCAATGGCTGACCAGATAGGCCAAATCAAGATCATCAATTATCCCGTCCTTATTAAAATCGCCGTCCGACCAATTTTTATTCCAATTAGAAACTAGTTTAGCCAAATCAAGATCATCAGTTATATTATCGCCGGTTATATCAGCAGAACCAATGCGGCTGATAAAAACCGCTACAGTTCCGCTGCTAGTGCCAGCTGAATTTTTGGCAATTAGAGTAAAAAAATTTAGTCCTATTTCCAAAGAAATTGATGCTTGCCAGGTTGTGGCTGTTGGATAAGATACGGAATCATCTAAACTATTAATAAAAATCGTGGTATCAGCCTCTCGGCCGCCGCTTAAAACTAAGGCTGAATTGCTTGTTGGGCTGGCAAATGCATCAACTGTTGGGATAGGCACTTCAAGCGGCAAATTTAGATTAGTATTAACATTTTCATTGCTATTTGTATTTGTATTGGTATTTGTATTGGTAGGTGGTATATAAACGCCGCCTCCTCCTCCCCCGCCGTAACCAAAGGCAGTTTTAATGCCCCAAAACAGTCCAGTGCCTAAAAATCCAGACAAAACAATAATTGTGATAAAGAGAATAAAAAAACTAACAAATTGAAAAATTGATTTAGTCCTCATATTTTTCCAAATTTTTTATTAATTTAGAGTATTTAAATCTTTGTTTAATTATCTGATTTTTTGAGTTTAAAGTCAATAAAAGTTATCCACTTTTTAAGCTAACCTTAGCTTAATTTTTAATTTATTTATTTTTAATTTATTTTTAATCAACCACGAGAGAAAAGATTAAAAATCAAGCAATTCATAGAGAACAATTTCACTGGAATCATATATTTTCCTGATTTTATCTGAGTCAAGAAAAAAATATTTAAAAATATCTTGATTTTTTAAGTCCTGTGCAAAAATAATATATTTGATATTTTTAGCTTTTAGGTCACTAATAACTGTAAGAGCTGGTAAATTATCAGGGG
This sequence comes from Patescibacteria group bacterium, assembly GCA_041651155.1. Taxonomy (NCBI): domain Bacteria; species Patescibacteria group bacterium. Next base: position 16,699 of record JBAZJU010000007.1, read on the forward strand.
TTAAGACCAAATTATTTATTTCTTGATATTCAGTTTGGGTGGATTGGGTTAAAATATTATTAATTTCCATATTTTCACTTTGGATAATTGGCTGATCAAAAAAAGCAAAGGCGGGATTAGCAATAATTAAATTGTGATTAAAATTAAAAGACAAATATTGATGCCAGGGCAAAAATAAAACTTTGAATCCTGATTTGTCTTGATTCAATATCTGATTTACTTTGTGCCAGCTTTGAGGATACCAGACAGGCTGTAATTGTCGGGCAAAACCGCCTAAAATCGGATAAGTGTATAAAAGCGGAATTATAAATAAAGCTCCCAAAATTAAATTAAAGCATTTAACTCTTTTTAGCTTTAAAAATTCTGTTATTGCAATTATGCCCAGCCCGCCAAAATAAGCATAACTTAATGCCAAAAATCCGCTGAATTTTTGCGTGTCGCGAAAACCGCGCCAGAAATTAATATGTTCAAACAGCCAAAGATTTATAGCTTTAAACCAAGTTTCAGCTAAGCCGGCTGAAAGAATAAAAGCAACCAGGCCCAAAATCAGGAAAAAAAGAGTTTTGTCTCTGTGTTTATCGTTTTTAATTCCATAAATCAAACCCAAGGCGATAATTGATATTAATAACGCGCCAATAATTGACCAAAAAATAAAATTATCTTTAGGCCAGAGCCAGTAATCGGTCCAGGGCTGGTTTTCCTGCCAAAAACCATAAAGAACTAAAACATTCAAAGCGGTTCCTAAGCGCGGATCATTTGAAGTCTTAAACAATTTAATGTTTTGCTGGCTAAAACTATTCAGGACTGATTGTTCTTGATTAATTAAATAAGGGATCAGCCAATAGCTGTTTAAAATTAAAAAGATAAAACCTAAAATTATGCTGAATTTTAAAATATCTTTAGCTAATTCTAATTTTTTGGCAATCAGATTTTTGGCTAGTTGATATAATAAATAAATTACTAAAATCAAAATTGCCATGACTAAAAAATGCAGAGAAAATATGCCAATTAAAAATAACCAGCCTAAAAGCCAAGCTGAATTTTGCCAGCCGGGGCTTTTCGCAAATTTAAATAAATAAAAAATAAATGGTGGTAAAAGGGCGTAAGCAAAGAGATGCGTCCAATGGCCGGCTATAAATCTTTCATAAACAAAAGGGTTTATGGCGTAAAATAAACCGGCCCAGTAATTAACGTAATATTTTTTTGGTACTGGCAAAAATTTAGTTGCCAAATAAAATAAGCAAAAGAATAACGCGATAAGCATTATTTTTTGTATAATCCAGCCATCCAAAAATAGATTTAAGAATTTGAGTGCATATTTGAGCAGTAAACTATTATAAAAAGAACCATCGCTGAATAATGTGTTTAGTTTGGGAGTAAAAACCATATCTAGAGTAAGAATATAGCCCGGTAAAAGCATCTGCCATAAAATTAAAATAACAAAAATTATAGAAAGATAGATTACGCCAGGTATTTTTTTTACCATAAGTTTCTGTTTTTTAGGTATTCACCAAATTTGTAATCAATTATCTGTAAAATAACAGTCATGACTAAGAAAAAAAATGCGTAAACAGCCATTTGCTCTGCCAGCGCCTCCTTTTTTAATATTAATAAAATCGGGCTGACTGCCAGGGAAAGCAAAGCCAAAACCGCGATAATCCTATTTTCCCAGCCATAAACGAGGAAAACTAGAAATAGTAGCCACAAAATCGCATTTGATAACCCCCAAAGAAAAAATGCCACGATAGTAAACGCAACAACAATTAAACCCTGCCATTTTTTATATTTAATATCAGCTAAAATTTTTCTAAATATGTTTAATAAAAAAACCGAGGCAACTGTCCGATATTGTAAAATCACTTTTTTAAAAAAAACTAAAATTTTTAAATTAACTTTTTTGGTAAAAGTCAGGATTTCTCTAACGCTGGGGATTTTAAATTCAATTTTTATTTCTTTAGGCATAGTTTACGCAGTTTTTATTTTTTTATTTTTTCTTTTTAATCTTAGACTCTTTATCTTCACATAAGCCAAATATCCCAAACAACCGGCTAAAGTTGTACCGCTAATAAGTAAGCCGAAATAAAACCATTGTTTGGGCTGGAATTCAATCATTAGTTCAAAATTATAGGTGTTGTCAGCATTCTTGACGCATTGATTTGGTTTTTGGCAGATTTTTTCAATCTCTAGCCACCAAGAATTAGCGTAGCCGTTGGCTAGAAAATGGTCTTTTTCGGCTAAGATATTGTTCTCAAACCATTCTTTAAGTTTATTTGCTTGCATCCCGCGAGGCGATGCTTTCCAGCCAGGATTGAATTTTTCAGAAAACACAAGCAGAAAATCATCAGCAGCGCCCGATATCTTCACTTGATATTTGGTGCCGGAAATTCTCTCGAAATTATATTGCGGTAAATGTTTGATTTTGTTAGATGAGGCGATTTCATAGGTGTTTAAAAATAATTTATCGTCCAGATTGTTTTTGACAACTACTGTTCCCTTGGAACCGGCTGGAATTAAAAAACCATTGTTAACTTCTTTGGATGAATAAACATTGTTATCGCAACTGGCAAAAATTATGGGCTGATCATCCCGTTTTTCGCTAAGCAAATTCTTTAAATTTATAACCTCGCTGCTTTTATTATTAATCTCCAGATATGTGTAGCTTGCATTTTCAAGATTGCATTGCCCAAGTTTATGCGGCAGTAAAGTTTCTTGATCGTCAAGATAATTATAGGCGAAAATTTCCTGGCTATTGTTTTGAGCGCTGAATTTATTGCTTTGGCAAATAAAGTTGTCAGTAACAATATTGACCAGGGGTTCCAGATCTTTAGCGTCAGTTAAATAGGCAATTAATTTTTCATCAGCCGGAATGGTTATGGGGTAAGATATTTCTTTATCAAGCCCAAGATAGCCGTCAGGTAGAAAGCTGCCAAAAACAGCAACCGGCTTAACTTCCTGGCCATTGCTTGTGAAGCCTTTTATAATTGTTTCCTTAGAGCCGTTTTGCAAATAAACCAAAAGACCGTTAAAGACATTGAATTGCGTGCTGGAATATTTTTTCAGTAATTTTTCATACGGGCATGACGCGTCTTTTTTCCCAAGCCGCAAAAATTCATCCCCCTGCTGGCAATTAATCACATAAGCCCATTGGTTTATATTGTTTTTTATTAAAAAGGTATCGGGCTTTAAATCCTGCCAAGACAGATTAGTATCATAGCTTAGTTCTATTTGCGCATTGCTATCGATCAGACTATCTATTTGAAAAATAACTTTTTGTTGCGCGGGTATTTTGATAATTTGCGGCATTGGTTTTGTTTCCATGCCGTACCAGCCCGTGTCCCAAAATACGTGTACCGGCCTGATTAGTTTCCTTTCCTGGCTATTACTGAGGATAAAGCCGTTTATGGCCAGCTCAGTATTGCCTGTTTTCAGATAGATTAAGCTGGAATCTTTGGCGTTCCACGCCTCTCGGCTGAAAGAGGGAAAAGTATAGGGCGCTGATTGCGGATTGTTAAATGAGAGAATAGAATCTTTGTTTTGGCCATCTAGACGAATGATATTTTTCCATCCCGGATAGCTTTTAGCAATATATTTCCGTGAATTTAGGCTTTGCCACTTAAACTCTTTTTGGCTAAAAACTTGCTTATAGATTTCAATTTGCTTAGACAGAGTTTCATTGGGGCTAATGGTTTTAATTTCAATTTCCCGACTGTTTATTATTGTATTTTGTTCTAACTTGGCAGAGGCGGAGTTTTTAGGATTTTCATCCATAAAGATAACGGCGCTTTGATTATCGAAATTTTTGTTACTTAAGATAAATGGTAGGTTTTGGTAGTCGCCATCAGCCAGAAATATTTTTTCCGGCACATAAAAGCGCGGCAAATACTGTTCTCTTTGGAAAACTTGGAAAATATTATCCTCGTAAATCTTTTTGTTCTCAGGGAAAGAAACAAGTGATTCGTCAAAGCTATAGAATTTACCATTATTGTCATAATCACTGCGAAAAATTACCTGTCCGATATTAAGCAGATCGAGCATTTTAGTCAGGGTGGTCTTATCGATTTTGGCAAAAAGATAAATAAGGGGAACCAATCTTTGATCCGAGATGCTGATTATTTCATCCGCTGCGATCTCTTTTATATAATCAGATCCGGCGTAACCCGATTTCCAATTATTATAATAATTATAGAAACTGGCAGTGGGGAAAACTAAGCTGCGGCCAATTAGGTCTTGCTGATGTAAAAAATTTCTAAGCATTTTATATTCAGCAGGGACTTGGGCATAGTATTCTTGCAAATATTTCCCACCTTTGTAAATGACATCGCCGGTTATAAAAGGGTAGCTGACTATAAAGATTGGAATTAAAAATAGCAGGATGAAACTCTTAATTTTTCGCCGTAAAAACTGCAAACCAAATGCCAATAGTACGGCGAAGGCTAGGGTGTAAATAAACCCATATTTCGTACCGCCGGCACGAAAGGCTCTTTCCAGAAACGGAAATTTATCATAAATGAAGAATAGAGCATCTTTTAGCGGCGAGGAGCTGAAGACATTGAGGGTGAAAAAAATCAGGAAGGTGATGAGCCAGAACGTCTTGTCCTTAAAATTATTTTTTTCTTTATAAAATAATGAGAAAAGCAGGGCGATCGCAGTAATAAAAGAAAGAAGAATAAAACCGGTTTTTCGATAATTTTCATGCCAGGGATAATAATAATCTTTATTTGTTTCCGCGTGAAAGCTCCATAGACCGAAATTACGCCAATTTTCAAGATTGGAAAAACTATTTAGCGCAATATTTTCTTTATCATCAATGGTATTTAGGCCAGACACATTATCGGCGCTAACATATTGGTTGTTCAAATCAAGAACAAATGGCAGCAGCCAAAAGCTGTTAAGCAGCAGGAAAAAAATAAAAAACCAAACTGTTTTTTTGAAAATATTCAATAAACCCTGGCGATTTACGATTAAGTTAGTAAGCACGTAGATAAAAGCAAGGGCAGCGATTAACAATAAAAATGCCGGGTTGCCGAAAGTTGTCGCGAGTGGCGTGATAAATATTAAGATTAAGGTTATGGCTAGGTTTCTTTTGCCCTCCACATAGTCAAGGAAAAGGAGCGTAAAAAGAGGGAGAAAGGCATAGAAGGGGAAGTAAAACCCTATTGACAGATACCAGACGGTTATGAGGGCGAAGGGGGAAAACATGTAGAAAATTGCGGCAACAAAGCAGACCAGATTATCTAATTTATAGCGCCTAAGTAGCAGATAGGCGGACAGGCCGGAAAAAACAAAGCAAATATAAAAGAAAAATATTTCATAAATCAGGGAGCTGTTAAAAATTGCAAAAAAAGGAATCCCTGCGATAACAAAGGGGAAAAGATAGGCGTATTGCCGCAGATTGTGGCTGCCGAACAACTCGGCTGTCCGCCAGCCGGCGATCGTGTCTTTGAAATAATCCAAAAAATTTAGCGGCCAATAGAAGCTGCCTCCGGAGATAAAACTCTCATTTTTGAACCAATGAAAAACCAATAATCCCAGAATAAAAAAGAGGCCGATAAAAATTTTGTTTTGTTCCTTAATGACAAACTCCCAAATTTTTTTCATAAATTTTTTTTATAGATACATTCGTAATTCAGGGTCATTGTTTTATTCCTATCCAAAAAATCCAGCAGATAGCAAGCGGAATTAAAAACCAAGATAAACGGAGTAAAGAGCGCGATATATATATGATATGGCAGGCCCTTTTTAAAAAATAGTTTTATGCCCAGAGTATCAAAGATTAAGGCAATCACCTGAAATATCCCGCCGTGCGGCGCGAGATGTTCCAGGGTAAATCCGCTTGATTCTCCCAAAAATTTTAGGCCGTATTTGGTAAAGCGAAAATAATCATAAGGAATCATGTGTTCTTCAAAACAGAGATGCGTTGTTAAAAAAAGTTTACCTCCGGGCTTTAATATTCTATAAAATTCAGAGAATGCTACGTGCGGTTTTTTGATATGTTCTAATACTTGTGTGCACAAAATGTAGTCAAAGGAGCCAGTGGCAATCATTTTTAATCCGTCGTTAATATCCCCGACATAATCAATGCTTCCCTCAGTGTTTTGCGTAATATCCTGCGCAAAATACTGCAAATTTTTAAAATACGGCTTATAGGGTGTTTCCTCCGCGCCGATGTCTAGCAACTTTTTGCCTGCGACATCGCATTCAGCAACAACTTTTTTTACAAATTTTAAAATGCGATAGCGATGGTATCGGATTATTTTCATGGGGAAAATAAAGAAATATATTTTATATAATCGTTCAAGACGCATGATATTTATTTAAAAAATAATTAAAATTAAAAATACGCAAAAGCAGGAACTGATTATCCCGCTGTCCGCTCAAATGTTCGCGAAATATTTTTTCGACATACGCTCGGTTGAAAAAAGGAGAAGGCTTTAAAAGATACTCTTTGAAAAGAGGCTCTAATTCTGTTTTGATCCATTTGTCGAGAGGGACGCCAAAGCCGCCTTTGGGCCGATAAATTATTTGCGGATCAATATATTGAGCCGCGATTTTTTTTAAAACATATTTTGTTACGCCATTTCGCACCTTCCATCTGCCGCTTAAGCTGAACAGGAATTCTGCCAGATCTTTGTCCAGAAATGGGTTTCTCATCTCGAGCGAATTACACATTGTGGCACGGTCGCCTTTGACCAAATACCAGTCAGGCAGCAGAATTTTGCAATCCAGGTAAAGACTTTTGTTAATGGTATCGTTTTGCTTAAATTCTTGGGAGAGATTAATTGCTTCTGAAAAAATTTGGTTTAAATCTAAAGATTTTAAAATTAGCAAGTTTTTTATTTCATTCGGTAAAAAGCCTCCGCTGCCCCAAATGAATTGCCTGATGGGAAAATCCAGGCCGAAAACCTTTAAGAATCTTGAATAATTATTACCCTGAGGAATAATTGCTCCAAGCAGGCCGGCGAGAAATCCAAAATATTTGTAATCTTCTGCAAATTTCTGCGCTTTGTATTTTTCATACCCTCCAAAAACTTCATCGCCGCCATCGCCGCTTAAAGCTACTGAAATATTTTTTTTAGCGAATTTGGCAATGAAGTGCAGCGGAATAATTGCCGCGTCAGCCATGGGTTCGTCAAGGTAATCAATAATTTCAAGAAAATTCGACTCAACAAGGCTGTCTTCAAATTGGCAAAGATGATAATTAATGCCCAGTGATTTTGCCGCCTTTTCAGCATAAAAAGATTCATCCGCGAATGGAGAGTCTTTGTAGCAAACCGTGAATGAATTTACATTTGAAGAGTTTTGAGACAAGTAATAAGATATAATACTGCTATCAACCCCGCCGCTTAAGAAAACTCCGAGAGGAACATCGGACATGAGCCGTTTGCTGACAGCATCTTTAAGCAACTTTTCCGTTTTTTCTAAAATTTCTTTTTCACTAATATTATTATTTAGCTTGATATCTTCAAGGCGCCAGAATCGATATCTCTTAATAATTTCCCACTTTTTGACATCAAACTGAAAAGTCGAGGACGGCTCCAGTTTTTTTATCTGTTCAAAAATTGTGTTAGGGGAAGGGATGTAGCCATAAAATAAATATTTAATTAAAGAAGCTTGATCGATTAACAGCCTCTTTTTGATTTCAGGATTCATAATCAGCGCTTTTAGCTCAGAAGCAAAGCAAAAAGTATCTTGATCGTGATAATAATAGAGCGGTTTTTTGCCAAAGTGATCGCGAGCCAATGTCAGAATTTCTTTTTCTTTATCATAAATACCAAATGCAAACATGCCTTCTATTTTTTCAACAATTTTTTGTCCAAACTCTTCATAGCCATGAATTAAGACTTCCGTGTCTGTGCGGCTTTGCCATAAATGCTTTTGTTTTAAGTTGCGCTTTAAGTCCTGATAGTTGTAGATTTCGCCATTAAAGACAATGGCAATTTTTTTGTCTTCATTAAACATGGGTTGCCGGCCAGCTTCAGATAAATCTATTATTGACAGTCTTTTGTGGCCTAAAATTATCTTTTCATCCGTATATATGCCTTCTTGATCGGGTCCTCTTTTTTTAAGCATATTCAACATGCCCTGAAAAATTTCAAGATCTCCGCTATTAATTCCATTTTTTTTAAGCAGACCCAAAATACCACACATATATTTATTTTAGATAAGAAAATCTTAATTTTTTAGTAAATAGATAAATAATTCCGTCAATAAATCCCACCCAATACGAACGCATTAAATCAAACCTCCTGTATTTTAAAATTAATAAAGTATACAGCAAGGGCCATAACCATGAAAAAAATAAAAAATATATTATTTTGTGATAAAATCGTCCATAACGTGAAACAATTACTGTTCTGTTGCGTATTAAGCAGTAGGATTTTTGACTAAATGTGCCACCCAGCATTCTGGGCGTGAATTGTCCATTGGGCAATACATCGTGATAGGTTAGCGCTTTCGTAACAATGCCGCATTTGAACCCGGATTTTTTGGCATTAAAAGCAAAATCCGGCTCGGTGTAGGTTTGAATCAATCTTTCATCAAAATAACCGCACTTGTCAAAAATTGCTTTTTTGATTAAAAACACATTGGGGACGCCATCGCTGTCACAGATTTCTCTTTTTTTGGCATCAATCTTTCCCGCAGTTTTTCCGGTAAAAAAACTTATTTTTTGAAAATCGAGATACTTTTTGCAATTCTCGAGAAAATACATGGACGGTCCCAAGATTCCGTACTCAGTATGCTTGTCAGCCGCGTAAACCAGGCGCGCAATCATTTCCGGGTCGATAATATTGTCATCATCGATAAATAGGACATATTTACCTGTCGCAAGCCTGGCGCCAATGTTTCTGGACGAAATCATCATTCGCTGCTTTGAATTGTGGACAAACTTGCAATTTTTGATGTTCATATCGGTCGAGCAAAGAGTTTGAGTGCCGTCAGAAGAGTTGTCGTCAACGATAATTATCTCCCACTCAAAATTCAGATCCTTTGATTTTTGGATTGACTTAGCGCACTTCAGTAAATTGTCCTCTCTGTTCCTGGTTGTAATAACTATTGAAAGTTTCATGGTAGATTATTTTTTGCCTATAACTTTAACCATCGGCCAGAATAATTTTGAATTACTTGCCAGCCGAATGCACGTGCGCCTTAAACATTTAGGAATAAAATCAAACACTAGATTAACTTGGAATTTTTCAACCACTACTTTTTTAAACCCCGCGTCTCTATGGATGTTTTTTAGGGTTGAACCCAGAAACGACATTTCATAGCCAAAAACCATGTGTCTTCCCTTTAGTAGCTTTATATGAATAAATTCTGCTATCTGCTTTAGGACAGGAAGGTTGGGGATATTACCCCAAATTTGCCTATAAGTTAAAGATCCCAGATTTAAATAAGGGACTGTATTAAAACTTATTCCATTTTTTTTTAACACTCTATGCAATTCATTAATACATATCTGGGTATTTTTAAAATGCTCAATTACCCCTGCTCCATAGATTAGGTCAATTACATCTTCTTTAATTGGCAGATTTAAAATATTGCCTTGTATTAATAAATAATTCTTACAACCTTTATCATCCAGCATTTTTTTGGCAATTTTTAGCGCGGACGGGCAAAAATCAATGCCGATTATCAGCCTGCATTTATTCGCAATTTCTTGGCCAAAAAACATAGGGCCGCATCCAATTTCTAAATAGACTAAATCACTATCTATTTTTTTGTATTCATCTAGCTGTTGATACACGTCTGTGTTATATCTTTCTTTATAATCTTCTTCGGCCTTTATATATATTTTCCCCGTTAACTGCCTGCTATAAGATTCATCCCATTTTTTTATTGATAATTCTAAGTCCGCGGCTGGATCAAGCGCAATTTTTATAATATTGCCTTCAATTATTTCGTATTGCTTGTCACATTTTCTGCAAATTAAAAAATTATTTTGATTCAATAAATCTGATTTGCATTTCGGGCAGCAAATATATTCCATTATTTCTTTTTCATTTTTCATTTTTTGTGCAGATTATAATATTAAAAGCATTAAAAGTATTTAATAAGGGAATTTGATTTAATAATCTATTTAATTTTTCGAAAAACATTGAATAATTATATAAAGACGTCGGCAAGAAAGCATATTTTTCTGCCTCGTCAATTTTGAAGCCATTATTTAATATAATTTTATTTAAATTAAATATATTGCTGCGCCAATACTCAAAATTTAAATGGCTTCTAGTTTGCCCCAGGCGTATTAAAAATGGTATAAACATTAAATTAAGGGGGTTAAATTCAAAAATAATTAATTTTCCATCATGTTTTAAGGCTTTTTTTATATTTTGCAATATCAAATTTTTATCTTTTGTATGATGGAGCATGTTAACAACTAAAACATAGTCAAAGTAATTAGAATATAGAAAATTCGTAAAATCACCGACAATTCCCACGAAATTATTTATACCCTCGCGTTTGGAAATATGATTGGCTGTTTCTATAGATTTTTCTGATATATCATAACCAACGACTTCTTTCGCCTTTTTTGCTAATTCCATTGAATATCTGCCAGTGCCGCAACCAAGATCTAAAACTGATTTATCGTCTAATTTATCGCCCATTTTACCCAAAATTTTCGCATACTCAAATTCCGAGGATTTGTTTTTTTTAGCAACAACGTTTTTTCTTAAATTGGAAAATTTATCAAATTCTTTGCTTTGGAATTTTGAAAACTTATCATACTTAATTTCATTTAAAACAAATAATGAGTTCAGTTTGTTATCATATATCTTTTTATAACCAAGCTCAATTAGAAATTTTTCATGATTATCTTCCTTTTTGTTATCAGAATTATTAATGTCGTGCGAGACCGATTCGATGCAAATAACTTTGGGTTTAAATTTTAACCAATCATTGCTTTGCAAAACCTGCATATCAAATCCTTCGGTATCAATACTAAAAAAATCAATATCTTGATTATTGCAATATTTTGCTAAAATATCACGCAATTTTATCGTTTCAATTTCCATTTTATCAACTAATTTATAGCCCTGGGAAATATATCTATCGGCTTCTTTCATGGAAAAAGTAGATAATGTATCCGGCATAAACTTATAAAAAGTTGCTTTGTGATTTTCTACTCCTATGCCTATGTTTAAATTTATATCACGAGCTCTTTCACACTTGAATTTATTATAATTATTAAAATCCGGTTCGATATTTATACCATGCCAGCCTTTTTTATAGAATCTCTTTGTATTGCTAAATCTGTTGGGATCGTTCGCCCCAATATCAACATAAAAACCGCTTCTCTTATTGCCAAGAAAACGATCAATTGCCAAATCTTCTCCTTTTTGGCTGTATGAGTTTCTTATTATTCGCATAAAAATTTTATTTTTTACTTCATAAAGGCAATAAATAAAAAACTTTTTTACGCCATACATTTTAAATTTGTCCTTCAAATGCTTCATAATATCTTGCTCAGGTTTTTATAAAAAATTAAATTCCAATCAAACTGTTTGGCATAATTTAAGGCGTTTTTGCGAAATTGTTTAAGTAATTCTTCATTTTTCATTAGGTTAATAACAGCTCGAGTAATATTTTCCTTATCATCATCTATAATTAAACCGCATTTTTTATTTAAAATTTCTTTTGAATTATGGGGCACATCAGTAAGCAAAATCGGTACGCCACAACCCAAATAAACTTTAATTTTGCTCGGATCGGCGAAATAGGTGAAAGTTAAATTGTTATTTTGATCGTATTTTTCGTATAAAGCAACCGCTAAAGCAGATTTGGCAAGCTTATTTTCTATATTCGCATGATCTTTTAAGTAGCCGGTAAATTCCAGACATTCATTTATTTTAAAATCCTGAGCCATCTTTTTTAAATATTCCGCATAATTACCATCGCCTATGATTAAAAATTTAAAATCAGGTATTTCTTTTAAGATGCCGGGGATTGCCCTTAAGACATATTGGATGCCTTGTTTTTTAATCAGATGCCCCATGAAGACAAGGGTATGTTTATTGATCTCATTAAAATTATATTTTTTTATTCTTTTAAACCAAATGCCGATAGGCACGATTTTTTGTTTTTTATCGGCAAAACCAAAATATTCCAGGCGAGCTTGCTCCATCCGCGGAGATAAATTCCAGGTTTCATCGCAATGCCTGACGCAAAATTGATCTACCCAATGATAAATTTTATTTAAAATTTTGCTTTTAAATCTTTTCGGATTATAATCAATAACATAATAAATTACCTTATTCGTTCTTTTTACATATTTTAATAAAAGGCCGCTGAAAGCGTTTAGATTATTACTGCCGATATAAATATCCCACTTTGTTTTTTGCTTGAAAGACCAGTAAAAATTTAAAATTATGCTTTTAAGATAACTCCACGGTTCCCAAAGTTTTTTGATTTTCTTATATGTCTCTGTAATTTTTTTGCCCTGTTTATATATTTCGTAACCAGAGCCGTTAAGTTTAATGTCATAAAATAACGGATGGCCGACAAATAATAATTTATTGATTTTATTTAACAATAAAAATTCTTTCAGGTCCTGGGCAGGGCCGGTCGCAAAGACATGGGTTGCGATGATAATGTTTTTATTTTCTAATTTGTTCATAATTTTTTATAAACCATTGATAGGTCTTTTTAAGGCCTTCGTCTAAAGGAGTTGGGGCTTGCCAACCCAAAGCACTTAATTTGCCGACATCAAGCAGCTTTCTCGGGGTGCCATCCGGCTTGTTTGTATCCCATAAAATTTTCCCCTTGTAATCAACGATGTCCTTTATTTTGTAAGCAAGCTCTTTTATTTTCAGATCAATCCCTGTGCCAATATTGATTATTTCTGAATCGTTATAATTATTCATTAAATAGAGGCAGGCATCGGCGAGGTCGTCAACATATAAAAATTCTCGATAAACTTCGCCAGAACCCCATAAGATTATTTCTTCTTTTTTTTCTATTTTAGCTTCATGAAATTTTCTGATTAAAGCGGGTAAGACATGAGAGTTTTCTAAATCAAAATTATCATTTGGCCCATAGAGATTAGTAGGCATAATTGAAATAAAATTAGTATTATATTGTTCATTAAAACTTTGACACATTTTAATGCCGGCAATTTTGGCAATAGCGTAAGCATCATTTGTGTCTTCAAGTTTGTCTGAAAGTAGATATTCTTCTTTGATAGGTTGAGGACAATTTCTGGGATAGATGCACGAGCTGCCTAGAAATAAAAGTTTATTAGTCCCAAATTTCCAGGCGTAATAAATTACATTGTTTTGGATTTGCAAATTTTCTAAGATAAAATCAGCCTTGTTGAGTTTATTGCTCATGATGCCGCCAACTTTAGCTGCGGCTAAAAAAACAAATTCGGGTTTTTCTGACCGGAAAAAGTCTGAGACAGAATTTTGATTTAGCAAATCCAATTCTTGTCTGGTTTTTAAAATTAAATTATTATAGCCATCAGCTTGGAGCCTTCTTAAAATAGCAGAGCCAACCAAGCCGCGATGGCCAGCGATTAAAATCTTTGAATCACTATTCATATTATTTATTTTTTTGGTGGGTTTTAAAATCTGCTTCTACCATTATTTTGATTAATTCATGAAATTTGGTTTTTGGCTCCCAGCTTAAAATTCTTTTTGCTTTGCTAGCGTCGCCGATTAAAAAATCAACCTCTGCTGGTCTAAAATATTTTGGATCAATTTCAACGATCACTTGTCCGCTTTTTTTATCAATCCCTTTTTCATTTAAGCCTTCCCCCTCCCAGGCGAGATTAAAATCCAAGAGTTGAGCGGTTAATTCAACAAATTCCCTGACCGAATGAGTTTCACCTGTAGCTAAGATATAATCATCGGGGTTTTCCTGTTGCAGCATTAAATACATTCCCTCAACGAAATCTTTGGCATAGCCCCAGTCGCGCTTGGCTTCTAAATTGCCCAGATAAATTTTTTCCTCCAGACCCAATTTAATGCGGGTCAAGCCCCTGGTTATTTTACGGGTGACAAAAGTTTCACCGCGGCGCGGCGATTCATGATTAAAGAGGATGCCATTGCAGGCAAAAAGGTTATAACTTTCCCGGTAATTTTTAGTGATCCAATAAGCAAAAATTTTAGCGCAGCCGTAAGGACTTCGGGGATAAAACGGCGTCGTTTCCTTTTGCGGAATTTCCAAGACCTTGCCAAACATTTCAGAAGACGAAGCCTGATAAAATTTTGTTTTAAAGCCAGTTTCTTTGATAGCATCTAAAATTCTTAAAGTGCCTAGCCCAGTCACATCCGCTGTATATTCGGGGATATCAAAACTGATCCTGACATGACTTTGCGCACCCAGATGGTAAATTTCATCTGGCTTTATTTTTTCTATTAAGCGGGAGATATTGCTGCTGTCAGTTAAATCTCCGTAATGCAGAGTAAGCCGCACGTTGTCTAAATGGGGGTCTTGGTATAAATGCTCTATCCGATTGGTATTAAAATTGCTGGAACGCCTGATGATTCCATGCACCTCATAACCTTTTTCTAAAAGCAATTCAGCCAGATAACTGCCATCTTGGCCGGTAATCCCGGTAATTAAAGCTTTTTTCATAATTCCTAAAAATAATTTATATTTATTGTTTCCAATTATTACGATTAAATTCACCCTGATTAAATATCCCGACAAATTTTCCCCAGCTATAGATAATTAGAGTTGCCCAACAGGCAGGGATATGGAAAAACCAGGCCCAATCCCTTTTTTTATAAAAACCTTTAAGCGCCTGAAATAAAAGCGGGAAAGTTAATATGGTATAAATAATAAATTTATATAAACCTAAGGAAGAACGGCCGCTGATTTCAAATTGATCCCAATCAAAAGTTCTGGATTTATTTTTTTTATGATAAATATAATCTTTAATCCGCCTTTTTTGCTTTCTAATGAATTTTTTGAAATCATTTTCGCAAAAAGTATGAATAATGCCCGTTTTAACCTTGGCGATAAAAATGTGTCCATTAATTTTAAATTCATTGGCGATTACATCAATGTCAAATAAATAGTTGGAGTTATTAAAATTTTGTAAAAATTCCCGGCGAAAAATCGTGCCATTAGCACCGACCGTGGGTAAGCCATTAGCTGTCAATTTTATTTTTAAATAATTACCAATATCAGCTTCTTTATGCTTAACTTCTGTCCATTTTTGCGTTAAGAAATTCCAGCGGTCATAATTACCCAAAAATAAACAAAGAGGATCATTCATGCCGATTAGCGCGCAATAACGTTCAATACACCCGCCTTCTTTTCGCCAAGTATATAAAATCGGCTCAGCCAGTTTTATCTGCGCATCTTCAAATGGTTCCACCATTTTACTTAACCAATTTCTATCAGGCAAATAATTATCGGAATCAAGAATTAAAATTAAATCATGCTTGGCAAATTTAATTGCCACGGCCTTGCCAGACTCGCCAGTCTTTAAAGGGTTATCATATATTTGACCATCATAATTTTTTATTATTTCCCTGGTTTTGTCAGCAGAATTGCCATCGCCGACTATTAATTCAATCTTTTCCATTGGATAATTCTGCTTAAATAATCTTTCTAAGCATTCCTGCAAAGGTATTTCAGCATTTAAAGTTGCCATGCAAACGCTAATTGTCGGTAAATAATTTTCCATGTTATATTATTTAAAATCGTTTAAGTGCGCTAAAACTTTAATCCCCGCGTTATAAAGAAATTTTAATTGAGCCAGAGAACGGATACTTGCAATTTTTTTAATTATAAATATTGGCGATAAAAATGATTTATACAAATCCTGAGTCATTTTTTTAACTTCTTCAGAAGTTAAACCTGACTTCATTACCTGCTCCCTTTGATCAAAGCGTTCATAATCAGTAAAATTCAAGAGATTGTTTTTTAAACAATAATCATAAAGGGGCGTGCCGGGATAGGGGATGACAATTGTTGCCTGCAAAGTATCAACATAGCTCTTTTTAAATAAATTTTTCGCTAATTCAATGGTTTTTTGCGCGTCTGCTTTGCTTTCCCATGGATAGCCGACCATAGCCGTAATATGCGGTTCCAAGCCGGCTTGCTTGCATAATTTTAGATTTGTTTCAATTTCATCAACTCTTAAATTTTTATTAATTCTTTTCAGGGTTTTTTGGTTAGCTGATTCCAAGCCGAAAAGTACCAGGCGAAAACCGGCTTTTTTCATTAATTGCCAGGTTTTTAAATCAGAGATGGCATTTATTCGCATATTACAATCAATTTTCACTTTTTTATGATAGCCGCGCTCAATCATGCCCTGGCAAAATTCTTCCAGCCAAGATCCGATCGGCAAAGTGCCGGAATCTTCCATAATTTCTTTGACGCCTAAATCAATTAATAAGCCGACTTCGTCCAAGGCCTTGGCAGCCAAACGGGAGCGGCAGCTATTTCCGGGAAACATGGTTGTCCAGGAACAAAAAGTACAGCGTCCCCACCAGCAGTCGCGGGCGCTCATCATATAGGAGCCGGGGGTATATTTATAATTGCCATTTTTATAAGCATAAAGCTTCCACTTTGTTAAATGGCGATCAATCATTGGCAAGTCGTCCAAAGAATTGTCCCGCAAACTATATAAGCCGCTGTTTTTTATTTCATTGTTTTGGCGAGACCAAAGGCCACCTTTTAATTTTTCCCTGCCTTCAAGATAATTCACTAAATTTAACAGAATAAAATCATAATCTCCGCCCTGAATAACAAAATTAACTTGAGAATTCAACAGGGATTCTTTAGGCAAGGCTGTCACGTGATCGCCCATGAGAACAATTTTCAATTCCCAATTTTCAATTTTCAAACTTAATTCTTTAAGTTCATTAATAATCTGCCAGTGACGTTTAATCACTGGGGTTTTAGTTTCAATAGCGATAAGATCTGGCCTTTCTTCTATAATTCTTGTTTGCCATTGTTCATAAGTTAAATTTTCCGCAATCGCGTCATCCCAAAAAACCTCATAGCCATTTTGCTTTAAAAGCGTGGCCGCATAAGCAGGGACCATGGGATAAATATAAGTCGGGCTGTTAAACCATTGGAACTGGCGATTCTGGGTTAAAAGCGGAGTGCCCTTATCTGATACCAATGGTGGAAATGATATGGAGACCTTCATAAATATAGGAGATGATAAATACCAAGATTCAAAAGTCAAAAATAAATTTAAAGCTCAAAATTGAAATATCAAACTTTTATTGTTTTAAATTTTATTTTTATCGTAATTTGCTTTGTAATTCTTTAACAAAAATAAAACCCTGGATAAATTTCAAGCCATAAATTAAATGAGTAAAAAAAATATAGTACAGTGAATTTAATATAATTAAAATATTTTTTTCATGTTTATAAATTTCCCAAGCGGCAAAAATTAACGCGCTCAAATAAACCAGCCAGCCAAAAAAATAAATCTTTATGAACTGACTAAAAAGTAAACTTGCGAATATGCCTAAAGCTACATAGGCCAGAAAAAAACTGGGCAAAAAGTATTTGAGCCTAAATGATGTCCGGGGAAACTTCTTGGCAAAAAAACCGCGGTGTAAGCCATAATTGCCTATTTGCTTCAAATGCTTAAACAGGCCTTGCCTACGATGATGCCAGACAATTAATTCCGGATCATACAAAATTTTGTCTTTAAATTTCTCCACCAAATCTAGGCAAAACTTTGTGTCTTCACCCGGCCAATAAGCGCAGTCAAAGCCGCCAACTTTAATAAATGCTTCTTTTCTGACTGATAGATTAACGCTTGGCCAGTCATCAATATATCGCTTTACCCCGACAGAACGATATCTTTCCGGAAAACCACCAGCTACTTTGCTCAAAAATATTGAACCTGAAACTTTTTGCCAAAAGTTATCATCAACAGGAGTAATCGCAGGACCGCCAACAGCGACAAGACCAGTTTCCTTAAAATCAGAATCGAGCTTGGCTAAAAAATCATGATTAGGGTAGGCATCGTCATCAATAAAACATAAAATTTCACCCAAGGCATCTTTTATGGCCTGGCTTCTTTTTTGCGCAGGCCCGACATTACCGGTTTTTATCTGCCTGGTCTTGGGCCAAAATTCTGAATTAATTTCATCTGGATAAATAATTACTTCATAATCATCTCTTTTGATCTCAAGGATTTTTGAGATTGATTCCCTGACATATCCATTTATTTCCTTAACTGGAATGATAAAACTAAATTTTATTTTTTTCGTATCCATGAAGTTACAAAATATTTAATTTTCTGCAAACCCTCAAATTATATTTTAACCAATTAGTAGATTGGCAGCAGATTAGTAGATTCGTATCCTTAAAAGTTTTCTCTTTTTCTGATGACATAAATCGGACGATTAATTACTTCGCTGTGAATATGAGCGATATATAAGGCGATTAAGCCCAGACAGCTTAAAATAATACCCACCAAAAATAAAATAATAACCGCTAAGATTGCCGAACCGGTGAAATTCATTCGCCACGGATCATTAAAAATATATTTTTCCAAAACTATAAAAAGTCCCATTATCCCAGAAACCAAAGTAATAAAGATGCCCAAATAACCTGCAATTTTCAAAGGGAACAAGCTTAAAGAAACAATGCTAGACATGGCCAGCTTTACTAGTTTTAAAGTGCCATAGCCAGGCACGCCATTTATCCGCGGTTGCGCATTAAAATAAACAAAATCTCTTTTAAACCCCAGCCAGGCTATCAGTCCTCTGGTCAGACGATTTTTTTCTGTAAAACGCCTGAATTCAGAGATTACTGCTTTGTCCAATAAGCGAAAATCAGTAGCACCCGATAAAAGCTCGGTCTCAGAAATTCTGCTCATTATTTTATAAAAAACAAGAGAGCCATATTTTTTTATAAATTTTTCACTACTATTTGATCTGACTCCCACAACTACTTCTGCGCCATTTTCCCACTTAGCAATAAATTCGGGTATTAATTCCAGCGGATGCTGAAAATCCGCATCCAACATAATGGCGCAATCGCCAAAACAATTATGCAGCCCCGCTGTCAAAGCTATTTCCTTGCCAAAATTGCGGGAAAATTCTATGACCTTCACTTTATTATCCAGAACAGAAATTTTTTTTAATTCGCTCGCGGAACAGTCATTGCTGCCGTCATTGACAAATAATATCTCATAATTAAAAGGACAGCGTCCTAAAACTTTTTTCAGCCGATCATAGAGCAAGGGAATATTCCTTTCTTCGTTATAAACCGGGACAATTAAAGAAATCGTTTTTTGCATATTTTTTGATTAAAGAGGGGGAATTTCCGCTGGCTGCAATTTTTGGCATTTTTTTACGGAAAAAGCATTATAAAGCAGGCTCAACAAATAGCCGAATATTTGGGAACAAAAAATAGAAATGGCTATGGCAAAAATTGTCTGGTGAAAACGGGATATTAAAATCATTTCCAAGATGACAACGGCTGATAAAATATAATTAATTTTGAAATCATTCCTGGAATAAGCTAAATTCGCTTCCAGGCTCAAAAGCGACAATGACAGCGAAATAAGGGCAAATACCCAGAGATTATGAGCCATTGGCAGATATTTTGCGCCATAAAGCAAGCTAACAATCAGAGTGGGGAAATAATAATAAATTGCTAAGCCGCTTAAGCATATAATAAAAATTAGGGCATTGGCATAAAATAATGTTTTGTTGTCAAGTTTTTTATTTTGGCTATTTTGCGCGCAGGCTAAGGGCAAGACAACGGCAACTACAGATGAACTGGCCCAAAAGATTATTTTCCCCAGGATATTAAACGCGCCATAAAACCCCGCCGCTTCAGGTTTTAATAAGTTTTTCACCATCAGCATATCAACAGAACTAAGCATGGAAATTAAAAATGTAAAAAATAGGATCGGCAGAATTAAGCTTTTTATTTCCTTTTTTAACG
This sequence comes from Patescibacteria group bacterium, assembly GCA_041651155.1. NCBI lineage: Bacteria > Patescibacteria group bacterium. Next base: position 36,577 of record JBAZJU010000007.1, read on the forward strand.
CCTGGTCTGAAAAACCGTCTGCCCTCTTGTCTGGCGGATTTCCATAATATTTTTCTTTCTTTAAAAAAATCTTTAAAAATAAAAAACTAAATATGCCGGCTGCCACAATTCCCAGCAAAGCTGAAAAAACACTGGCGACAAACTGGACTAATAAAACACCGACAAATAATTTTACAGAAGCGCTCAAGATTGAATTCAAGCTGAGATGCTTAAAATCCTGCCAGCCGTATAAAACTCCTGTTTTTATAACTATCAATAAGCTGAAAAAAACTCCCAGCCAGGTTAAAAACAAATTTGCGTAACTGCTTAAATGCAAATATCTCATTAATAACGGGGAGAACAAAAGAAAAATCGCTGTCAAAATAACGGCTATTTTATAAATCTTCAGCCTTAACCAGTTATAAAACGCATAATTGCCCGGGTAATCATTTTTGGTAAAATACTCGGCTGAGTGTTTAATTGTGAAAAAGCTAATCGCCGCGCCCGGTACGGCCAAAATACTGATCAACGAGGTTAAAGATTGCAGCTCCCCATAGCCTGTTATGGTCAATTTACGCGAGACTAAAAGCTGAAAAATATAGCCTAAAAATCCAGCGGCAATATTGCCAAAGATCAAAATAAAGCTATTTCTAATAAACTTATTATGTAATAAGCGCCCTAAAGGCATTAGTGGCTGTTAATTCGTAATAAAAATTCTAAAAAAAATTAATCCAGAGTAATGACCTTATTTTACGCCAAGAAGATTAAGACGATGTAATGTATTTATTAAAATTTTCTAAAAAAACGTAACAGACCCCTTACCTTAAAAAATAAAAAAACATTGTATTCAAACAACGTTTTAAAACCGATCTGTTGGAGCCGGCTGTTCCTTTAAGGATAATAATTAAAAATATAAAGGCAAGCTCACTTTAAAAATACTCCCTTGGCCTAATTCGCTTTTTACGTTGATCTCTCCGCCATGAGCCTGGACAATCCATTTACAGATTGCCAAGCCAAGTCCGCTGCCCTTTTCCTCATTTGAATGATCAATCCTGTAAAAACGCGAAAAAAGATTGGGTAAATCCTTTTCTGCAATGCCAATGCCCTGATCCGCGATCTGAAAATAAACTTTTTGCCCATCCTGAGAAAGGTTGATTTTAATAATTTTTCCTGCAGGCGTAAATTTTAAGGCATTGCTGACCAGATTAAATAAAAGACTTTTTATTTTCTCACGATCTGCATTGATAAAAATATTCTTTTCAATATCAGCGAGCAATTCAATGCCCTTGTCTTCAGCCAAAATTAAAGAATCATCAAACATATTTAAAGTTAGCTCGCTGAAATTTATATTATCTTTTTTTAGCTCAACTTTGCCCACATCAGCCTTTGATAAAAAAATCAAATCTTTAATCAAATTTGAAAGCCTGTCAACCGATCTGTCCATCCTGACAAATGCTTTGTCAGTTTCAAATTCATTCAGCCTTCGATTGCTCATCAAACTCAAATTACCTTTTAAAACTGCCAGCGGAGTCTGCAGCTCATGATAAATATCAGCCATAAATAAAGCTTGATTTTCATTGAGATCTTCTAATTGGCGCGTGCGCCTCATAACCTTTTCTTCCAGATTTTTTGAATATTTTTTCAGCTCGGTATAAAGAAAAATGTTTTCAAAAGTTAAGCTGAGATGGTTAATCAGACCTTCAAAAATCTGCAGATCCTGCGGATAATAAATTTCTTGCGAAAGTTTAGGGCCAAAGAAAAAAAAGGCAATCAAATTATTCTTTTTATAGACCGGCAAAATAAGAGTGACCGCGCTTTTTTTTAATAATTCATTGCGCCACTCAATTTGCTTATCATTGGCAATAAGTTTTTCCAATTCATTGGATTTATTTTGCAATGGTACAGGATATTTATACTTATTAAAATAATCAAGAATCTGTTTCGGACATTTAGTAGATTTAATAAAATAGGACATTTTCCTGTTAAAATTATGGTTTTTGATTATCATCGGCTCGCGTTTTTCATTTAAGACAACCAGCAAAATTTTATTTATCTTAACTCTGTTTTCTATAATATTAACGAAACAATCGAAAAATTCATCAAAATCAAATTTGTGATTGCAATTATCACTGATTTCTTTCAACACAACACGGGGATCATATGGATAGCGGTAAAAAAATTTATCAGTCTTTTTTTGAAAAAATAATTTAAAATTGGGGTATAATAACAGCATTAAACTTGCCGAAATAATTGAACTTAAAGCTGGTGTAATCATGAGAGCAAAAAATTGACCAAATATGTAGATCAGCGAAGTGTAAACTGCTAAAAAGAAAGAAAAAGCTATGCCGTATAAAATCGTGATTTGGATTGCTTTTCTAATATCAAATAATTGGTGCCTTAAAATTGCATACGCAGTAAAAGCGACAAAAAAAACCGTGCTGAAATTTGCCAATCGAAAATATTGGATATTTACAATTTTTTGCAAAAAAATATTGACGAACAAAGTAAGCGTCACTGAAATTAGAGCTCCCAAAAATACACACAGCAGCTGCATCTTTTTTCTTGCTTTCAACTTTTTATAATTTAATACCCATTTGATGAAGCCCATGCCAAAATAAATTAAAGTAACAATAACATCTCCGACAAATAAAGAACCATCTTCAAATAATAATCGGCCATTGGATAAATGAACATCTTTAATGATATATGGGGTAAAAAAACTTAAAAAGGCCAAGATAGCTATGGGCAAAAATAATATTTTCGTAAAATATTTATATTTTTTACTTTCAGGAAAATTTAAAGCAAAAAGCAGAAAAAAATAAGCAAGCAATGGACCAAAAGAAAAATCAAGCTTTAAAAATAAATTATTCCATCTTAGACCTAAAGGCGCATTTTCTAAATAATTAAACACTAACCATACAATTATAAAAATAACCAAAATAAAAAAAGATCTATTTATCTTTTCTTTTGGCTTATCGCGCACTACCAGAACACCCAATAACGCCAGCATGATTACTATAATTAAAAAAATTAGATTTAGCATCATATAAAAATTAACATTCTTTTATATAATTTTAACGTTATCATGCCAATAAAACAAGATCTGCATAATTTTTTGAAAAAATCTAAAAATTTTGCCAAAAAAAAGAGAGACAAAATTGTCCCCCTCAATTTTAAATTTTAATTTCACTTAACTTCATTTTGCCATGTCTGGTAGCAATCACATTCAGGAAATTGGACGGGCAAAAGATTGGTTTGGCGATATTTTTCAAGGATCAAATTGATCTCCTTATCGCACTGGCCACAATTGTGTGTAATGGCAATTGGCGGTGGATAATCGTCAAAGTGCCCAAGAGAAACAGGATATTTTTGAGATAGCCGTGACAGTATATCCAGCACGCTCCAGAGCCAGGGCGGACGATACTCGCCTTTTTTGTAGATTTTTGCCAGCTCTGTTCCCTCTTGAATAAATGCTACCTGCAACAAGGTTAATTTTGAGCCATTGTTGCTTGCCCATTCAACCGTCTTTATGGTTTCAGCAATGGCTTCTTTTTCAGATAAACCGAGCGGTTTAAGCAGAACATACGTGCAGGGTATTACTCCTTCATTTTCTAAGAGTTTAACTGCCTTCTGATAGTCCCGCAGAGAAAAACCCTTGTTGATATTCTTTTCTCTGATCTGATCGCTAACAGTTTCCAATCCAATGGCCACCTTTAGAGTTAGACCAGGCCTAGCCATTGCTTTTAGCTTCTGGACGTTTTCACCCGTGACGAATTCTGGACGAGATTCAATCATTACCTCTTTAATCTGACCAATCTGATTTAGACGTTTGAATAGCGAAGCCATGATGTGGTCGGGAATCTCCCAAAAACTGCCACCAGTGAAAAGATCAAGGCAGCTCGTATCTTTGAGGTGAAGCAAGGCCCTCTCAAAAATACTGACGAAGTCGGTTAAATTGATTCCCATCATTTTGGCTATCCCCCAAAATTGGTCTAAACCACGCTGAAAGCCGCACATAGTGCAGCCGCCTTGAGCGCTTTTTGCCCAGTAACATCCGCCAGGGAAGGCAAAAATCATATGCGTCTCATTTTTCCGGCTGAAATGGTTAAAGACTTTGGTTAGGTAGTAAGGCAGAAGAGGATTTTTCCACTTAACAATTGCCGCGCAATTGCAGCTTTCTTCGTCAGGGTAATAATTCTCCAGAACATCTACCAGCTCCAACCCCATGTTGGTATGCAATCGAATCACAGGATCTAGCGGCCTGCCTTTTTCATCTGTGGCAAAGGCATATTCTTTTGCGGTCATTTTGTTTTTAACCTTATGGTAGCCGGGCAATCGAGGCGAACTAAGGGCAAAAGACAATCCCTTTTTTATGGCCAGTGCCATATATGCCTGCATTAATGCAGTGGCGACATTGGGTGGCGCATCTGGAATTACTCCTATATTTGTGCCTGACAGCGTATCGCCCATGGGATCGTGGTTTCTAATTAGCCCATTATCAGTTCGCTCAAAATAACTTTTTGGTTGGTTTTCCCAAGAATAATCTTCCAGCAGAGCTGAAGCAATCCCTAGAACCTCGTTGCCTTTAACAGCAATTTTCACCCCTTCTGGGAAGATTTTCATCCGAGATACCAATATTTCGGTGGTCGCGCGCTGGCTTTCTTTTGGCCAGGATTTATGTTCAGCTACGATCATAGCAGGTATATCTGCAAGCGTTGCATCTCTAATCAGGATGCAATTTGCCTGCTGTAAATCCTCCTGCGTAGCCAAACGAATCATAAGCAATTCTTCTGGCTTTGCATTTTCTTTCATAACCCAGATTGACATCTGACTCTCCTTTCTTGTTTGGAAATTTAAAGAACATTCGCAAATAAAAAACTCCCCCTTTTATTAAAGGATAATGTATTTAAAATTAAAAAAACTTTAACGTGGTGTTAAAGCTTTATTAAATCCAAATTAAAAATAAATTAAAACATTATTCTTCCGAAATCTTATAGCCGCTGCCGTGAATCGTTTTAATCAATTTCTTTTTAAATCCGTCGTCTATTTTTTTTCTTAAATAACGCACATGGACATCCACTGTGTTGGTAAATGGATCTATATTCATGTCCCAAACATGCTCTAAGATCATACTGCGGGTTAAAACCACATTGGGATTTCTCATTAAATATTCTAACAGGTCAAATTCTCTATGCCTTAAATCTATTTTTTTATCATCTCTTTTAATTTCGTGCGTTTTTAAATCCATTTCCAAATCAGCGATTTTCAATTTAGTGCCAGTCTGGTAATATTTGCCCCGATTCATCAATGCCCTTATTCTGGCAATTAATTCTTCTATGGCAAAAGGCTTAGTTAAATAATCATTGGCGCCCAGGTCAAAGGCTTCAACCTTTTTTTTGATTTCATTTTCTACTGTCAAAATAATCACTGGCAGTTCAGGCTTTGTTTCCCTGATTTTCTTAAAAACCTCCAAACCATAAATATCTGGCAATCTTAAATCCAAAACTACCAAATCATAGTCATTTATTAAGGCGCAATAAATCCCGTCTTTGCCATTATTGGCGCAGTCAACTGCAAAGTGCTCTGCTTGCAAGCCCTTTTTAAGAAAACTGGCAATATCCTTTTCATCCTCTATAATTAATATCCTCATAATTTTAATATTAATGTGCTTATAGATTAGCTTTTTTTATGAAATATTACAAATCTTAATGAATTGCAAAAAAATTACGTCTAAATATTAAGAATTATTTGAGTTTATAATAACTATTAGCCGATTAAATATAGATTAAATTTTCCTTAATTAAAAATTAACAATATAAAAAGAGAGTCTAAGAAATACCCCCTTTTTCATCTAATTAAATTATTTTAATTTTAGCCATTTCATCAGTAATATCGTGCCCTTATCATTATAAGCCAAAGCTTTTACTATGCCCCAGTCTAAATTAGAAGTAGGCAACCGCTTCATATAATTTGCAAAAGCACGGATGGCAATGGCTTCTTTGGTTAAGTCTCGTTCCTCAGCTTGATTATAAGCTACCATATTAACGAACTGCCAATCAAGATCGCTTGCGGGTTTTGTTTTGAAAAACTGTATAAACAAATCAATCGCTTGCCTTTCTTTCTCAAAATCGCGCTCAAAAAGCTGGGAAGATGGCTGGCCAGCAGAATTGTCAGCTTGCAATGAAGCCTGAATATTATTTTCTTCCGTTGTAAAATATTCTACATTAACGTCAGTGACTTTGGGTTCAAAATTCGTATTGGGCCGATATAAATAAATAATATACTGTAAATACCGGCTCTGGTTTAAAAATGCTAAATCATTATTTTTTGGACTGGTAAAAAAAGCTGTCCTGTCGCCCTTGGGACCCCAAAAATCACCTTGCAACGGCAATTTATCTCCGGTCCTGACTTGAAACATAATCTCACCTGATTGATTAACTAATTTTCTAATGTCCATTAGCCCAAACGCGGCATTGGCCAAAAAAACCTCGTCCATATCGCCCTTGAAAACATTAAGCATTTTTTCTTCTTTATCCTGCCAGCGATAGCCAACACAGCCTAACCAGCTAGGAAAATTATCTAGACTGAGTTTCGGCGATAATTTTATGGCGGCGCCATCATAATTTTGTGAGATATTTGTACACTCAATTCCGTTAATATAGATTTTTATGGTTTTGGCTTTATCATCATAAACCGCAGCCACGTGATACCAAGAACCTTTCTCAAAATTAAATTTATTATTTTGGCCAATCACCCAGTGTTCTTTATTTCCATCAGGCCAATACATCAAAGATAAAGAGCCATTTTTAAAACCAAAAAAAAGATTATATTTTAATTCATAAGGCTTTTTATCAGCATAGTCTCCATAAGCTTTTGTAAAAATAGCAAAATTCTGATCTTCGCTGCCGTTGAGGGTATTGACGCTGGGCTGGATCCAGGCGCCAATCGTAAAAGAACCCGTAAAAGTAATATTCTGGGGAATCTTTACCATTGATTTATAACCATCAAATTTATAGGCATTAGAATTATAGATTCCCCTTGTTAGTCCGACTAAGTTGTTCTGACATTTATACTTAGCGTAAGCAGCTGCTGTGCAATTATCTAAAGAATCAAAATCCCAAATAGCCATAATGCCTTTGGGATAAACAGGCTTTTGATTATAATTATTATCCATTTCCCAGCTCAGACTTTTCCACTGGCTGATCGTCTTATCAGAACCTATTGGCTGTGATATATAACTGCCGGCCAGCTGGCCAGCTTGCAAAGTGATACTGTTGTCATCCCATTGCGCTAAATTAAACTTGCCTTTGGCAAAATCAGTAGCTTCTTTAGCCTGGTATAAAGCGCTATAAACTTTAGGCTGGGCATCGCCTTCTCTGGGAATATTTAAAAAAATTAAGCTCACAATGACTAATTTTATGGCTAAAAATCCAAGAGTACTGCCAATAATTTTTTTCATCAAGCCATTAACATTTTTATGCTGATGAAAGGAAGCCGCATACGTGCCCTTATTATCTTTCTGCGCCAGATCATCAAAAGAGTCTGCAGGTTTTTGCAAGAGCAACTGCGGAGCAATTTTAAGTTTTTCCTGAAAACTTAATTGTTGGCCTAATGATTTAATGGCCTGGGCAACGCTAAAAACTAAAAAAATCAGCAAAATCAGCAGGACAATGTCTAGCAAATATGAAATTGTAAATAAAAGATAAAGCATAGAATTATAATAACAAATAGCAAAATCTAAATAAAAAAAGATCGGCTTTAAACTTATTATATTATAGCAAAATTTTTCACTTTTTTACAAGCCTTTATTTAATTGACAAAATATCTGTTTTTTAATATGTTTAAGGCACATAAAAAATTGTCTGGGGGGACAATTTTTTGATTTATACTTTCTTTGAAAAAAAACTCCGCCTGGCGGGTAAAAAATATCAATCAAGGAGGAAAAGATGGAAAAGCTTCTGGTCTTCGCTTCGGGCGAAAAAGAAGGAGGCGGTTCAGGTTTTCAGGAACTGGTGGAAAATTCCAAAACTGGAGTTTTACCAGCGGAAATTGTCGCTGTAGTTTCTCATCATAAAAACGGCGGAGTGAAAGAGAAGGCTGACAAACTCGGCATTCCGTTTGAATTCTGGCCCGGTCCTTTTACAGCCGAGGGTTATCTGCAGATTTTTAACAAATACGGAGCGCGCTGGGTATCGTTATCTGGTTGGATAAAAATTGTCTATGGCCTGCCTGTCTGGCGCACTGTTAATATCCATCCGGCTCTTGTGTTTGGCTTTGGTGGCAAAAGTTGGTATGGACACAGTGTGCATGAACGGGTCACAGCTGCATTTAAAGAAGGCGGGATCACAAGCTCTGCCGTCTGTATGCATTTCGCGACCCCAATCATTGACGATCCAAAAGCCCTTTTCTTCAATTTCCCGGTTTTAATCCGGCAGGACGATGATGCTGACAGCCTGAGTAAAAGAGTGAATAAAATAGAGCACAGCTGGCAGTCGCTCATTACCGGTTTAGTAGTTACAGAGCAAATCCGCTATCAGGAAGAGACAGTGCTTGTGCCTGCCTGGTACAAAGAACTTCCTTTTTGCCCTGAGACCTGCCGAGCCTACAAAACAAAATGAAAAGAAAAGCCCCGGACAATTCCGCATTGCGGAAAGTACGGGGCTTATTTTTTTGGGTTTTTTACAAATCAAGTATTTCTATGGCTTGCCTCCAGTCATAGAAAACGAAATTGCCTGAGCCAGCATTTTCATTTCCCTTTTCAGGGTCGTAATTTGGATTGAAATATCCAAAGCGAACGCCTGCATTTTTGGCTAACCCGCCGTCTTTGTTGAGGTCATCGCCAAAATAAATCGTCCTGGCCTTAGCAACTTCTTTGAATTCCTGAAATTGCCTGGCTGCTAATGAAGAAAACTGGCTTTTCAACCAAATTCTATAAAGCATATCAACCAGGATTGGATTTGGCTTGGCTGCCTGCACATAATCAATCTTAGTTGAACCGCGCAAATCATCGTCGGTTAGAAGCAGACACGGGCATTTGATTTTCCAGGCAGCAAAAGTCTGCTTTATAAAGACCTCGTGCCCGGAAGAAATAATCCCAGAGACATTGTAGCTCCCTGGTTCCTGGCAGCGCAGTTTCTGGTAAAATTGCACAAAGCCTGGACAGGGGGTCGGATAGTGTTCTCCGATTTTGACAAGCAGAGTATTTAGCTTTGCCCGAACCAGAAATTCTGTAATGGTTTGTTCGGGTTTCTTGTCATCCCATATCCAGGGAAATCCCTTGCCAGAAGCCACGCAAGCAGAGAGCCTTTCATTCATGGGTTTCCCCATAAATTTGTCATGGAAAGCTGCTTTTGCCTTGGTGATCAGAGATTGACGGCTACCAGGCAATTCTTTTTCTGCTTGTTCCAAAATAGCTCTTATCAGTTCTCCAGGCGCTCTGTTTTTCAGGCCATTAACTGAATGCAACAACTCAAAGGCATCTTTTTCCCAGATCATGTTAAGTGCCTGGCCATAAGCGCCTACCACGATATTGTCTGACTCATTGGGTATGTGCAAGAAAGTATGGGCAACAGTGTTGTCAAAATCAAAGAAAAAAAACATTGTTTTTTCCAGCGATATCAGGAATCGCTTAAAGTCCTGCTTTGTCATAGTTTCCTCCTATTCTTAGACTAGGCAGTCGCTGTTTCTTGGCTAATCAATCAAGGCTAAAATGTTTAACTTTTGAAAGATCAATTGCTATTTATTATCTAACTATAATATATTTAATAAGTCAACTAAATTGCGAATGTTGAAAAATTTTTCACTTGTGCTAAGCTGTAGATGTATGAATAATTGGTATGTGCTGACCGGAGCGCCTTGTTCCGGGAAAACAACTTTAATTGAAATGCTGCAGGAAAAAGGCTTTCAGACTACGCCCGAATTAGCTAGAGTTTATATTGACGAGCAACTAGCCAAGGGAATTACTCTGGAAGAATTACGACAAGATGAATTAGCTTTTCAAAGAAAAATTCTGCAGTTTAAAATTGATTTTGAAAAAAAATTAGATCCCCAGTCAATTATTTTTTTAGACCGAGGCATCCCTGACAGCCAGGCTTATTATAAATTGTGCGGTTTAGAAAACGATCCTATCCTGGCTGAGGCAGTGAGAAATTCAGTTTACAAAAAAGTTTTTTTATTTGAATCATGGCCATTAGAAAAAGATTATGCTAGAACAGAAACACCAGAGGGGCAAATTAAACTCTATAAATATTTGCAGGAAGCTTATCAAAAATTAAATATCCCTTTGATTAAAGTGCCTGTTGTTCATAAAACAGACAAGAATAATCTCCCAATAAATTGGCGAGAAAAAAGATTGAGTTATATTTTAGATAATCTGTAAAAAATAATCTAAATCAGCTTATGTACCATTTATACGGTCAGGGGGATAAAGAAACTGAATATTGTTTTAATGTTGAAACATCAAAGCCATTAAGCGAGAATGAATTAAGTGTTTTAAAGCAACTTTTGGCTGATGGTTTCATATTAGATTCAATTAAAGATCAGTCGGAATATCAAGCTAATGACCAAGTCATAGAGCTGGGACCACGCTTAAATTTTGCCACAGCTTTTTCCACAAATGCAGTGGCCATCTGTAAATCATGCGGCCTAGATAGTATTAGCAGGGTTGAGAGATCAAGGCGTTATAAGCTGCCTGAGAATATTGATGCTGATAAATTTGTCAGAGAAAATCATGACCGCATGACAGAATTTCAGTATCAGCAAAAATTAAATAGTTTTGAAACAGGTTTAAAGCCAGAACCTGTTTTTGTTGTGCCTTTAATTGAACAAGGACCTGAAGCCTTGAAAAAAATAAATCAGCAAATGGGTTTAGGCATGGATGACTGGGATATTAATTATTACTATGATCTCTTTGTAAATAAAATCGGGCGCAATCCGACCAATGTTGAATGTTTTCAATTAGGCCAGGCGAACAGCGAGCATTCACGCCATTGGTTTTTTAAGGGCAAATTAATAATTGATGAGCAAGAGATGCCGCAGAGTTTAATGGAATTAGTCTCTGCGCCATTAAAAGCCAACCCGAAAAATAGCGCCATTGCTTTTAAAGACAACTCCAGTGCGATTAAAGGTTATCAAATAGAAACTATTCTGCCAGAAAAACCAGGATTTTTTTCCAAATTCAAAAAAGAAAAATTAACCTACCATATTATATTTACAGCTGAAACTCATAATTTCCCTAGTGGAGTTGCGCCTTTCCCTGGCGCTGAAACAGGTGGCGGCGGACGCATTCGTGATGTCAATGCGACTGGCAGCGGCTCTTTGGTTTTAGCAGGCACGGCTGGCTACTGCGTTGGCAATTTGCAAATTCCTGGTTATGACATGCCATGGGAAGAAAAATTATTTATGTATCCTGATAATCTGGCTACGCCATTAAATATTGAAATTCAAGCCAGTAATGGCGCTTCCGATTATGGCAATAAATTTGGCGAACCATTAATCCAGGGCTTTACCCGCTCTTTTGGTTTAATATTGCCTAATAGCGAACGCCGGGAATGGTTAAAACCAATTATGTTTTCCGGCGGCGTAGGCCAGATTGACGCCCGCCATGTAGAAAAACGTAAACCCGAGCCAGGCATGCTTATAGTCCAGATTGGCGGACCTGCTTATCGCATTGGCATGGGTGGAGGCTCTGCTTCCAGCATGATCCAGGGTGAAAATGTGGCTGAGCTTGATTTTAATGCAGTCCAAAGAGGCGATGCGGAAATGGAACAAAAAATGAATCGTGTGATCAGGGCATGTGTGGAAATGGGCAATGATAATCCAATCATTTCTATCCATGATCAAGGGGCTGGCGGTCCGTGTAATGTTTTAACTGAATTAATAGAACCTGTGGGCGGTAAAATTGAAATCAGAAAAATAAGATTGGGTGACAAGACCTTGTCTGTTTTAGAAATTTGGGGAGCTGAATACCAAGAACGAGATGCCTTGCTAATTAAACCCGAAAGGATTAAACAGTTTGAGGAAATTTGCCATAGAGAAAGAGCTGATTATGAAATTTTAGGTAAAATAACCGGTGATGGCAAAGTTGTTGTTTATGATGAAAGCAATGATTCAACACCAGTTGAGCTTGATTTAGAAAAAATCCTAGGTAAAATGCCGCAAAAAGTTTTTAAAGACAAACACCTTAACTTAAATTTAAATCCCCTAGAAATTCCTGCGAATTTATCATTTGAAAATGCCCTGAATAATGTTTTGCATTTAGTTGGAGTCGGTTCAAAAGGATTTTTAGTCCATAAAGTTGACCGCAGCGTCACTGGTTTAATTGCGCAACAACAATGCGCTGGTCCGCTACAATTGACTGTAGCTGATGTCTCAGTTATTGCCCAAAGCCATTTTTCCCAAACAGGCGCAGCTATTTCAATTGGTGAACAGCCTAATAAAATTATGATTGATCCAAAAGTCGGCGCAAGAATGTCAGTGGCTGAGGCTTTAACCAATATAGTTTGGGCAAAAATAAGCAATTTGCAAGATATTAAATGCTCAGGCAATTGGATGTGGGCAGCGAAATTGCCAGGTGAGGGAGCCAATCTATATGATGCGGCCAAAGCCGTAAGTGAAATCATGATTGATTTGGGCATTGCCATTGATGGCGGAAAAGACAGCTTAAGCATGGCTGCCAAAGTCGGCCAAGAAATAGTGAAATCACCAAGCCAATTAGTTGTATCTGCTTACGCCACAGTGCCTGATATAAATAAAGTAATTACTCCTGATATTAAAAATCCAGGGCAAAGCAGTCTTTGGCTGATTGATTTAGGATTGGGCCAACATCGTTTAGGCGGCTCTGCTTTAGCCCAGACCTTAAAACAAATCGGCAATCAAGCGCCTGATGTTAATGATCCTGAAATTTTAAAACAAGCTTTTTTTGCAGTTCAAGACATGATAGATGAAAAAGTAATTTTAGCAGGCCATGATCGTTCAGATGGCGGCCTGATTACTACCCTTTTAGAAATGGCCTTCTCTGGCAATTGCGGTTTAGAAATAGATTTTGATTGGCCAGGAGTTTCTGCCCTTGAATATTATTTCAATGAAGAATTAGGTTTAGTAGTAGAAGTAACCCCAGAAAAAGAAGAAAGATTCAAAGAAATTATTGAAAAATATAATTTGATTGAATTAACACATGGTTTGGGCAGGACAATTTCAAACCCTCAAATCATTATTAGCTATAATCAACGAGTAATTTTGGATCAAGATATGAGAGATTTGCGCCAGGTCTGGCAGGAAACAAGCTATCAATTGGAGAGAATGCAAACCAATCATCGCTGTGCTGATCAGGAAAAAATAAATACTTATGACCAGAAATCCCCTGAATATAAATTGACTTTTGAGCCGTTGCCAACTGCTGCAGAAATTTTAAATTCTAATTATAAACCAAAAGTAGCAATTATCCGCGAAGAAGGCAGTAATGGCGACAGAGAAATGACCAGTGCGTTTTATCTGGCTGGCTTTGAAGTCTGGGATATAACCATGACAGACTTGCTAAATAACAGAGCTGATTTAGCTGATTTTAGAGGCGTGGTTTTTGTAGGTGGCTTTTCTTATGCTGACACTTTAGGTTCAGCCAAAGGTTGGGCCAGCACCATCCGCTTTTCTGACCAATTAAAAAAAATGTTTAATGATTTTTATAATCGGGCAGATACTTTTTCTTTAGGGGTATGCAATGGCTGCCAGTTAATGGGCCTTTTGGGCTGGGTGCCGTGGCAAGGGATTGCAGATGAAAAACAGCCGCGTTTTGTCAGGAATACTTCTGGCCGCTTTGAATCACGCTGGATAACACTCCAGGTTCAAGATAGCCCGGCTATTATGTTAAAAGACATGGCTGGCACTGTTTTGGGCGCCTGGGTGGCTCATGGTGAAGGCAGGCTGCAGTTTCCTGATGAAACAATTTTAGAAAAAGTTAAAAATCAAAAACTAGTTGCCTTAAATTTTGTTGATGATCAAAATCAAAAAACAGAGAACTACCCATTTAATCCCAATGGTTCACCTGAAGGAATTACAGGCTTGTGCTCTCCTGATGGCCGTCATTTTGCCATGATGCCGCACCCTGAAAGATCATTTTTAAAATGGCAATTCCCTTATCTACCCAAAGAGTGGCAAGATCTACCAGCTTCTCCTTGGTTAAAAATGTTCCAAAATGCTTATAAATGGTGCCAAGAAAATACTCAGGAAAAAAATAATCCAAAAAGCAAACCAAATAATCCAACTATGACTTATGCCCAAACTGGCATTAATTATGGCGCCATGGATCCATTTAAAATTGCCGCCCAAACTGCCAGCAAAGCCACGGCCAAAAATATTGTCCGCTTTAATTTAAAAGAAGTCGGTGCCAGCCGCGGTGAAAGCGCTTATTTGATAGAAGCTGATGATTGTTATTTTGCACATGTGGAAGAAGGTCTGGGTACAAAAAATATTGTAGCTGAAGCCATGCAAAAATTAACCGGCCAGCTTTATTTTGATAAAATCGCCCAGGATGGAGTGGCCATGATAATTAATGACATGATAACTTTAGGCGCTTTGCCCATTTCTCTGGAAATGCATTTGGCTGTCGGCGATTCCAATTGGTTTAATGACACGGCACGGTCGCAAAATTTAATTGAAGGCTGGAAAAAAGCCTGCAATTTAGCGCGTTGCGCCTGGGGTGGCGGAGAGACTCCAACGTTAAAAGATATTGTAAATCCTGAAACGATTTTATTAAGTGGTTCTGCCTTAGGCCTTATTAAACCTAAAGATAAAATTATTACTGGAAACATTCAAGACGGAGATGCTATAATTATTTTTAAAAGTTCTGGCATCCATGCTAATGGCATTACTTTGGCTAGAAAAATTGCTGAAAAATTGCCAGCAGGCTATTTAACCCCGCTAGATAATGAAAACATAACATTTGGCGAAGCAATTTTAGAGCCAACAATTATTTATGTGCCGATTATTGAAGACTGCCAAAAAGCGGGCATTAATATTCATTATGCTTCAAATATTACTGGCCATGGCTGGCGCAAAATCATGAGAGCGAGCGAACCTTTTATCTATGTAATTGAAACAATTCCAACTCCTCAGCCGATTTTTGACTTTTTGCAAAAACATGGACCAATCAATGATGAGGAAGCTTACAGTAATTTAAATATGGGCGCTGGGTTTGTGCTCTTTGTGCCTGAAAAAGACGTTGCTGCGGTTTTAAGCATTGCTGAAAAAAATAATCTTATTGCTATTAAGGCTGGCCATGTTGAAAAACAAGGCACTGCTAAAAAAGTAATTATAAAACCAAAGGGCATAACTTTAGACGGTGATACCTTGAAAGTTCGTTAAAAATAAAATCAAAGAGCGGATCCCAAAGATCCGCTTTTTTTGTTTGCCCCAAAATGTTATATTGACAAAATTTATAATGGTATTATGATTAAAGTGGTTCTTTAAAACCCTGTTTAATTGTAGTTCAGTTGAACGTCTTTTAAACAGTAAAATCCAATCAAAAGAGCGCCTGTTGCGATTCCTGCGGATGTGAACGCCTGGCTAAGGAGAAAATAATGAAAAGCTTAAAAACGGTTTTGGTTTTGGCAACAGCATTTTTTTTAACAGTAACAATAGCTTCCTGTTCGCCTGAAGACGATTCTGCTGAAATTAACGGCATAGGCGTGGATGCGGCCTCAGTGTCTCAGATTAATGTCTGGCTATTAGGAAGCGACCATACTGACGGTTTCAAACTAGAACGCAGTACTGATGGTATATTCTATTCCCAAATTGCTGATGTCGGTTATGACCATGACCTAGGGTACATTACCTATGAAGACAAGGATCTATATTCTGAAACCTACTATTATTACCGGGCTTACGCTTATAATGGTCATGACGAGTCAAGTTATGATGGCCCGGTAGCGACTAGGACATTGTTTGATGGTTATGGCATGTGTACGTCTAAAACTGCCATCACTGGTTTTCCTTGCCTGCCAACGCGTTGCCAGCATTTAAGGGAGTCTGAGTTTATATATGCTACTGGTGCCGACGTCCTTGAATGTTTAAGCGTGGGATTTACTGCGCCTGCAACCATGACAGTCCTATTTGCCTATAAAGCAAGCGCATCGACCTGTTTCAATGAACCTTATTTGCAGATTTCAACCGGAAGCCAAACACAGGACTATTCTTTTTCCTGCAATTCTCCAGATTCTATAGTAACAGGACCAGCTACCGGTATTCTAGTAATTAATATTGATGCTGGTCAGACCATAGATGATCTTAATTTTGTGCTGGCCTCTGGTGATTGGGGTTCATCAGTGTGCATAAAATCCATAACTTTTGCACCCTAGTACTATCAATAATGTAAAAATTTCTAGAGCGGATCATAAAGATCCGCTTTTTTATTTGCCGCAAAATGTTATATTGACAAAATTCTAATTTGAGATAAGCTTAACTTGGTTCTTTACAAGCCTGCCGGCTGCAGTCCCTCTGAGCGGGATGGTTGCGGAGCAGAAAACAACAAATTCTTTAAAAGGCCGGATGCGTGCTAATAAGCGGATGCATGGCCAAAGGAGAAAAAGATGAGAAATGTCAAAAATGAAAAAGCGAAATCTGATCTACCCTATAGGACTGGGATTTCAGAATTCACCATTATCCAACCAGAATTAACCAAGGGGTCTAATGATGAATGGATTATCAATCCAGGGCAAATGCAAAAAATAATCAATTCCTCAAAAGACTTTACGGGACTTTTACACGTAGGCTGTTTATCAACGGGGAGAATTTACGATAATGAGGAGCCAGTAGGTTTCAAGTCATGCTCCGGCTCCCTAGTCGTCCATCCTTTTAAGAGGCCCCGCCCTGAACCATGGCAAGAATACGCAAATTTAATAATTGGATGCACTGGTTGCCGGATGGAGTTCTTTACGTCATTAACCAATAAGGAACTTTGGAGTGTTATTTTCCATCTGATGATTAAGCAGATGATCCCAAATTTCCCAGCCTGTAATTACATCGATTGCAATCAATTTCAGAATCTCTCATCCCAGGAGGCAGGAGCAATAGTTGATCTGGGGTTACTTTCCTTATTGCCCGATATTTTTATGGGTAGTAATGGATTTAGCGAACAGAAAAGTGGTTTTAACGGTCTGGGTTTCATGCTTAAACAGAAAATGGATACTCTGTATGATTGCGATAATTTCAGCGAATGGCTAAAGTTTCTCTTTGTGAAAAAAATGGAGCAACTTCAAGAAACTTTAGATTTTACTGAAAGTCTGCTGCGCGGACCGAAAACAAAGCGCAGCTAAAACCTCAAGTGAGCGGATCTAAAAAGTCCGCTCTTTCTTTTTGTGTTAAAGCTGAAAAAATGATAAAATTACTTTAAGAGCTATAGATAATTTATTCGCCTGCCTGCCGGCAGGCGGGCAGATTAGCATTAAATTCTATTCGCATTATTATGAGAATCAAAATAGTTGACGGCTTTAAAATCAGAAATACATTTGATGACGAATTCGGTATTTTGGCAGATTATATAAATACGCCATACATGAAGCCTGGCGAGATTTGGCTTGATCGCGCTTTTTTAGCTGAAAAGAAAAAAATATTGGCTGAATATAATGAGAACCGAAAATTAGTTAAAAAGTATGGCTATGAAAAAGCTAAAAAAATGATGCGTTTTAAAGTTGCCAAAAATTTCAAAATTGAGACAGTTAAACTTAACTTGCTAAAAAAACAAGGCAATTTAAAAATATATTTAGTAAAGGGCAGAAAAATAAGAGAAAATTTAGATCCGAATTTTTATTTTGGCGGGCATTATCTGGTTTATAAGTATGTGCCAAAAAACGAAGTCTGGATTGATGATTCAGTTACGCCTAAAGAAAGAAAATATATTTCGGTTCACGAACTTTTTGAACTAAATTTAATGCAAAAAGGCAAAAGTTATAATAATGCCCATGATTATGCCAATGCTGCTGAAAAGGAAGCCAGGCGTAAGGATGGCGCAGTGTATGTGACTGATTGAAATTTAAAGTTCAAAGTTTAAATTTAAAAATTGCAGTTGAAAATTACAAATTTTGGTTTTTAAATTGTGATTTTAAACTTTGCATTTTGCATTTTAAATTTATTATATGTTACTGCCCAAAAAAATCAACAAAGACAGCAAAGTAAATCTAATCCATACTTCTTCACCGGTTGAAAGAGAGGATTGGGATGATTTTATTTTTGCTTTAGGTAAGTTGAAACAGATGTTTCCCAACCTAAATTTTTATGATGTGCAAAGGACAGAACTGGATCCCCGTTATTTGTCCGGCTCTGAAGATGAGCGTTTAAAAAAGTTTAGGCAGGCGATTAAAGAAGTGGATTGGCTGGCGCCAATTTATGGCGGAACCGGCTGCATTGATATAGTCAGACGCCTAAACGAAGATGATTTAGACAAATTCCGCAAAAACAGGCCGATTGTTAATGGGTTTAGCGACACGACTTCACTGATAAATTATTTATACTTTAAAATCAAATTGCTAACTTTTCATTTTACCAACGCAGCTGGCATTTTTGATACTAAAAATTCTAAATTATTTTTTGATATAATTTTTGGCAAAAAAAACTCCTTTTCCTTTTTGGAAAATAATTACAAATGGCTTTCGCCGGCTAATGCTCCAAAAAATAGATTAGAAGGTATTGCCCTTGGCGGTAATTTTTCTACTTTTCGTAATTTATTAGACATTTGTGATTTAAAACCAAAGTCCTGGGAAGATTACATTCTTTTTATTGAAGAATATGATATGGATATGCAAGATTCTCACCCGGATATTATAGCCCTTGATCAAAAAGGCGTTTTTAAACATATCAAAGCAATAGTCTTGGGCAGAATTGCCGAACCTGAATTTAAAAGTGATTTGCAAAAATTAAATTATATTTTTGGACGGCAGAAGGAACAGGAAAAAATGAGCAGTGTTTTTGAGTATCTAATCAGTGACGCAATCAAAGAGCGTTTGGCTAAAAATGATCCGCTTTATATTTTAAAAGTTGATAATCTTGGCCATAATGTTTTGCGCAACCCCATGATTATTCCGATAGGCGGCAAGACAATTATTCATCCAGATAAAAAAATAGAATTTATCGGGCCGTTTGTGGAGTAAAGTTTAAAATAAAAAGGCAGAAATTTAATTCCGTCTTTTTTTATTTTGGGTAGCCCTTGACAAACATTAAAAAATTCGCTAAACTATAAAATTCCAAATGAAAAATACTTTAAGGAGGTAGCTTTAGTGAAAAGAAAAGTCGCAAGTCCAAAGTACATGCACGTAAATGTAGGCGATAAAATCCGAGTCCTTTTCCGGCACAGCGGCAAAAGTTTTGATGGTATCGTCATCAAGGTGGAACCGAGATTAGGGTTTATTAACGGCGGCTCCACAAAACAATCCCCGTTGGTTTGCGCGAAAAATCTTGCCACAGGAGAAATTGAATCCTTTGACAACAGCTTTGTTCAGTCAATAACAGAAAGGCATCAATGTCCAGCCCAACCGCCCTTTAACATTTACAGGAAATATTTTCTCATCTGCCAGGAAATTTTAACCGACAAAAAAAATATTGTTTCCGGGCCGCTTGCTGTTTTGTCAGGATTTTATCTGGCTCGCCTGAACATATTTCTGCCGCATCCCATTGATCTGGGAAAACTATCGGCCGAATACGGCAAACAAAAACCTGGTTTGATTCAAACCGATGGCTGGACATACCGGGTTAAGGTAAAACCCTTCAAAAAATGGCTCAAAAAAAACGCCTACAAAATTACTCAGACTTCGGCTCAGATAAGAGCAGAACTGACCCTCCACGAAATGGAATGGGAGACAGACGCAGAAGAATGGCTTCATGCTGATGAGGAAGATGAAATTAAGGGAAGCCTTCTCAGAGACATAGAACAGGATCTGGCCACAGAGCTTTTAAAACGCACTCCAAAAAATGAATGCGGCCAATGCTAAAAATAAAAGGACTCGCTTTAAAGCGGGTCCTTATTTTAATTCTCTTAAAATTTTATTTTAGATTATCCCACTGAGTCCAGTCATTGACCCAGACAACATTTTTTATATTTGTTAAATATAAAAGATTTACTTCCACAAACGGTTTCCAATAGCACAGAAAAATTGAGACGCCAGCCCAGGCATCTATTGGCTGGACATAAGCTGTCTCGCCAATAACTTTAATGTAATTTGAGGTATCTGTGGTGCTTTGAGGGAAAGTGATGTTGGCTTCTTGGGCAGCAAGTTCTAATGTTTTATTTACCAACTGGTCTTGGATCAAATTTGTCTGAGTAATTGTTTTGGTTACTGCTTTAGTAATCGTTTTTCTAAAACCAGCGCTATCCATATCTGCTCCATTACAGTATTTTAATGGATCTTCAGCCGGTACCAAAAAGCTGACAATTGTTTCTTGAGGCTGGTTTGAATTTGAGATTTGATTTGTATTGGGCTGGCTATTGGTAATTGGCTGAGACAAATTACAGCCCGAGACCAAAATTAAAGTTAAAACTATAAAACAGAATAAGCTAAATTTTTTCATAAAAAATTATTAATTAATTAGGCTATTTAAATTATACCAATTTTTTCAAACAAAAAACACCCTTAATAAAAAGAAGTGTTTTTGCCGCTGAGTATTAAGCGAGCTTTACATTGATAGCGCGAGGGCCACGATCTGAATCTTCGGTGTCAAAGGAAACTGCGTCACCTTCTTTCAAATCATTGTAGCTTACGCCTTGCAAAGCTGAGGAATGAAAGAAAAGGTCTTTTTCTGGGTTATCATCAGAAGTGATGAAACCAAAACCTTTGTCTGTCAATCTTTTGATTTTGCCTGTCATAATAGGATAAAAAAAATGAATTAACTGCAAAACTTAGCCTTTTGCAGAAATTCGACTCATTTCTACTTAGAAAGGTAAATTTTATATTATAATGATAGCAAAAAGGCTGAAAAAAGTCAATACCCCTATAAAAGATTGCTATAAAAAAGTCATGCCCTGCGTAGCTTTTTTAGATCATTTATTGAGCTGGGTTAGCAAGTTGAGCAGGCTGTCCTGGTTGGCCGGAGTCAGTAGGCACTGACGGCCTGATCTGAATTGTCTGCGCTGTTATGCTGCCATCTGCATTGGCCGTGCCGCTAACCATCAAATTTTCACCAGTGGTTAAATCAGCAACTGCTCCGCTAACTGACTTTGTAATTTGAGTCGTATCAGACAAGAAAATAATTTTAGAGCCGCCATTATTTAACTTCAACGTTATACTTTTGTCATCTTGAGACAGAAGCTGACCGCTGACTGCACCGCCATTGGCTGCTAAACGAGTACTGCCCTGAGCGCCAGCAGCATTAAATCCTTGAAATCGCCCGGAATTGGCCATGCTGCCCTTCTGACTTTTTGCATAAACCATGCCGCCATAAAAAGCACCGGCGCCAACTACAAGCACAATGATAATAGAAATAATAAGTGTTTGATTTTTTTTCATAATTTAATTTATTAATAATTAGTAGAAAGTAAAAAGTTTGTAAAGTTTATAAAGCATGGGTAATTTTAGATTAAACTTTACAACTTTCTACTTTATAACCTGCCTGCCGGCAGGCAAGCTTGAAACTGATTTATTCATAACGCAAAGCTTCTATCGGATTTAATTTAGAAGCCCTAACTGCTGGATAATAGCCAAAAACAATACCGATCCCTGCAGATACTCCGAAAGCTAAAACAATTGAATACAATTTCACATCAGTTGTCGTCCAGCCAAAATAATTCACCCCAAACGCCACCAACCAACCAACGATTATCCCAAGCAGGCCGCCAATAAAAGTTAAAGCTACTGCTTCAATCAAAAACTCTATGCTAATATCTCTTCTTTTTGCTCCAATGGCCTTGCGCAAACCAATTTCCTTAGTTCTCTCAGTTACTGTGGTAAGCATCATATTCATAATGCCAATTCCGCCCACAACAAGAGAGATGCCAGCTACGACTCCCAGCAATATAGTTAGAGTTTTTGCAATGCTTGTGGCTGTAGAAGTAATATCTGATTGAGTCATTATATTAAAATCTGCATTCGCTGAATCACTTATTTTATGTAAATCCAGCAAAAGGGTGTTTATATCTTCCTGTACTATTGAAATTGAATTAGTGTCAATCGCAGAAACATTTATTGATGATAAATATTCATCGCCCGAAAGATATTTCTGCGCAGTGCTTAAAGGAATATAAATCCTATCGTCTTGACTGCCAAAACCAGAACCGCCCTTTGCGACTGTTATTCCAATCACCCTATATTCCATTTTATTTATTTTAATGGATTGTCCAATAACAGCAGATTCTTCTGCATCTTCGCCAAAAATATCATCCCTGGTTGTGGGTCCCAAAACAGCAACTTTTGCAGTTGATTTTTCATTTTGGTCAGAAATAAAATCTCCGCTTTCCATTGTAATGCTTTTTACTATGGTATACGCGGATGTTGTTCCAATAATCTCTGTGTTTGTATTGTTCCCTTTTGCCGTTACCTGATAGCGACCATCAACTTCTGGGGCCACGGCCTCAATATTATTAATCTGGGCTAAAATTGCTTCTGAATCTGACAATTTTAAAGACTTGGCTGAACCGCGTTCTGTTCTGACCACCGTGCCAAAACCCCTTTGTGCACCATTTGATACTGTAATCAAATTAGAACCAATTGATTCAATACTTGATTCAATTGAACTTTGTGTACCTTGGCCGATAGAGAGCATTACGATAACAGAGCTGATACCGATCACGATACCAAGCACAGTTAAGCCAGTTCTAGCCTTGTTTGCTGATATAGATATTCTTGTTTCTTCTAATATATCAATAACTTTCATAGAATTATTTATTTTTTCTTAATATTTTTTGAATCAGAAACTACTGCGCCATCTTTAATGAAAATTATTCTATCTGCGTGTTGAGCAACATCAGGTTCATGGGTAATTAAAATAATCGTCCTGCCTTCTTCTCTATTCAATCTTTCAAATGTGCTTAAAACAATTTCACCTGTTTTCGTGTCAAGATTGCCGGTTGGCTCGTCCGCCAAAATTAGCGTGGGATTATTAACCAAGGCGCGGGCAATGGCCACGCGCTGTATTTGTCCGCCAGATAATTGATTAGAAAGATGGTCAAAGAATTCCTCATCAAGACCCGCTAATTTCAAGGCTTTTCTTGCGCGTACTTCGCGCTCTTCTTTATTTATACCCTCATAAACCAAAGGCAATACGACATTCCTTAACACTGTCGCCCTGGGCAATAAATTAAAAGACTGAAAAATAAAGCCTATTTTTTCCTTGCGTATATCGGCAAGTTGATCTTCACTTAAAGTTGAAACGTCTTTATTATCCAAAAAATATTTTCCGCTTGTCGGCGTGTCAAGAGCTCCTATAATATGCATCAACGTAGACTTACCAGATCCTGATGGACCCATTATGGCTACAAATTCTCCATCATTTATCTTAAAACTCACACCTTTTAACGCTTGGAATTCAATAGTGCCTGTTTTATATATTTTGGTTATATTCTTTATTTCAATCATAGCATTTACAAATTATTGCGGCGGCATTCCTCCGGGTCCGCCACCTGTTCCGCCCAAGATACTAGAACTACTAGATGATTTATTTGTATTTGTTTTTGTTGTAGCGCTGGAAGATGAAACAGCAGATGATTTAATTGTCTTTACAACTATTAAATCTCCTTCTTTTAAGCCAGAAATTATTTCTGTATATGTATCGTCAGATAAGCCAGATTCCACTTGGGTTTGCGTGGGCGCATCAGCCGAAACAATTCCTGCGCTGCTAGTATCGGTATATTTATCGCCTAGCTGCAAAACGTAACTGACTCCGTTGCTTGTTTTTATCGCCGAACTTGGAACTTCCAAAACATCCTGGCTTGTCTCTGTAATAATTGACGCTGAAACGCTCATGCCTGATTTTACCCTGTCGTCTTGAGTGTCAAAAATAATTTTAACATTATAAGTAACCACGCCTGAACTCACTGTGCCGATAATATCCACCTGGGCAACTTCGCCGGTAATGCTCAGCCCGTCAATCGCATCAAAAGTCAAAGTAGCCTTTTGACCGACTTTAATTTTGGTTACATCAACTTCATTTAAGGAAATCTCCGCTGTTTTTTGCTTGGTTATTAAAGTAGCAATTGTGCCTCCGCTGGAAATTGAATCGCCTTTTTGGACAGAGACAGCGGCAATAACCCCGGCAAAAGGTGCGCGCACAGTATAATCCGCCAATTTTTCGTTCGCATCTGCAAGAGCATTTTGCTTTTGCTGCACTGCATATTCTTGAGCTTTAAGATCCAAGGGATCTGTCCCTGCGTTTAATTCTGCCAAAGATTGGGTTTTTTCCGTAATAGTGCGTTCGGAATTAACAATTGAAGTTTTGTCAGCCTGAATTGTATTTATAATTGATAATAAATTCTGCAAATGAGTATTTACCTGGCCAGTATAAGTATTTAAAGTTGCTAATTGTGTATTGGCAGCGCTAGCTGGGTTTTGATTATGTCTGGCCAGAGCATCTTCATAAAATTGGATGAAATTATTTGTATTTTTAATGGCTTCAGCAAAAATTTTGCTGGTATTATAAGTTTCATCAAGCAGGGTTTCAATTGTGCTAATGTCAGAAAATCTATTGGCAGTTTTATAATCACTAAAATTTTTATCAAATTCTGAGCGGGCAGTCTTGGCAGAGTTTAAGGCAAGCTCTTTATATTCAAAAATTTTAGCTTCATCAAAGGGCACGGCATTGGCATAATAATCTATGTTCCATTGTGTGCTGCCGCCTAATTCACTGCCAAAAAGAACATCTTCCAGCCCGGTAATTATATCGGGCAACTGCAGAAAAACATTAGAGACTGTATTAAAGCCGTCATCATAAGCTTTTTGCAAATCATCTTCAGCCTGCTGTTTTGCTTCTTTAGCCTGAGCCAAAGCATTTTCTGCTTGAGTTACAGATAATTGGTCAGCGGCTTTTTGCAGTTTCTCTAAAGATAATTTGGCGCTATCCAAATTTGCTTTGGCATCCCTGACTGTTTTAAGAGCTTCCTTAGCATTTATCTGAGCTAAAATAGCGCCGTTCTTGACTTCTTGCCCTGCTACAATCGCAACATTATAGAGGTCTCCGGAGGCTTTGGCTTTGACATCAACCTGATTAGTCGCGGAAATCTGGCCAGTGCCAGAAACAGAAGTTATTATTGTCCCTTTTTCAACAGCAGCTAAGACATAACGCGTTGCCGCAGGAGCAGAAGTTAAAGATTTAACAATAAAATAACCTCCGACAGCCAGCATAATAATTATTAAGCCGATAATTATTTTATGCTTAATTAAATAATTTAAAATTTTCTGAAACATACGAAAAAATTAAAAATTAAAAATGCTCGTCTCGGCTTTATATTAATCTATCGAGTTTTTATTTCTTTAATCCGAGCCGAAGCCGGAAAAATTTAAAAATTCGGAGCAGGTTGGGGCAAGGTTCCTGTCTGAGCCGGTTGATTTAGCCCAGGTTGAGGTAAAAAGCCAGGTTGATTTTGACCAGTTGGCGGAGGAGGAAGAATTCTAATGAGCTTGGCAGTTATCTGACCAGCTTGATTGGGCTCGCCTATAACTACAATATTGTCATCAACCTTTAAATCTGCAAATTCTATTGTTCCCTTTATGCTGTTAATAACGGTACTTTCGTTAAGAGCAACTGCTTTCTCAGTATTTTGACCGCTTTTAATAGTCACTAAATTGCCTTCAATTTTTATAATCTGGCCAAAGGTGCCATTCGCATCCATAAAATCACGGTCGCCAAAACCACCCATAAATCCACCTTTAGGCCCGCCAAAATTGCGGTGATAATTATCACTCCAACGGCAGGAAAAATCGGCTTTTTTTATGCCTATCATCATACCTGCTTTAAAAATTAACAACACAATGATCAGGGCTGCTATGCCCACGATGATTATCTGGAATGCTTTAGATTGAAAAATTTTATTAATGTCCATAAATTTGAAAATTAATTATGTATTAATTGTTTAGAAAGATCTATGTTTTTTAAATTTTTTACCAACAATTTAAGCAATTCTAATATGGCTAAAATAGTCGCTAAAAGTAAAATTAAATTCACAACTGGCAATGTTTCTAGGAGTGAAAGTGCATAATTTTGCCAATAGGTCAGGACAATTCCTGCGTCTGAAAAAAGCAATGAAAAATACTGTGCAAAGCCAGACTCTACAAAACCTGAAATGACTGCCTTGAGGGCGGGTATAAAAAGTATTAAGGCTCCAAATAAACTAGCAGCCAATATAAATATGCGACGTTTTAACATTTGCAGTTTTTTTTCTTGTCCAATCCGCTCCATAATTTTTCCAAATAAATCATTGGGCGGTTCTGGCGCATTATAATAGGTAAATAGTTTTTCCAAATCTTTAGTCATAATTTTATTTAATCATTATTAATTAATACGAAAAAAGAATGCTTATTGGTGCATTCTTAAAATTCCGGATATTTTTCTTTTACTTATTGACAAAGCAATTCTTTCAATGCAATTAATGCCCGACGATGGCGACTTTTAACAGTATCCAGGGGTTCATTAAGTGTTTCGGCAATCTCTCGGAAAGTAAATTGATTATTATAACGTAAATGTATAACTTGGCGATATTTTTCTGAAAGCAAGTCAATTGCCGCACTTAGTTTTTCTGCCAAATTTTTTTGGTCAAAAATTTCCATGGGCAAGGGATTTTGGTCAACAATTGTATTTAGCAAAGGATTTTCGCCATCTTCTGTCTCAAAAGCTGAAAAAAATATGTTTTTTTTCTGGCGCAAAAAGTCAATGGCAGTATTTTTAGCAATTTGAAAAAGCCAGGTTTTAAAACTTCTTTTTTGGTCAAATTTTTTTAAATTACGCCAGACTTTTACAAAAACTTCCTGGGTAATATCTTCGGCTTCATTAAGCAAATTAGTATATCTATAAACAAAACCATAAATCGGCTTTAAATAGCGGGCAACTAAAATTTCCAAAGATTTTTCATCTTTATGTTTTAAATAATTATGGACTAATTGTTCATCAGAAAGATTATTCATAGTGGGTGGCTACTGGGAGTTGAACCCAGGCTAGCGGGACCACAACCCGCTGTTCTACCGTTAAACTATAGCCACCAAAATAAATTTAAAATTAAAAATGCAAAATTTAAAATTTTGTAATCCTTAACAAAGGAACTTTGCACTTTGCAATTTAAACTTTTAACTCACCTATGACCCCGCTAGGAATCGAACCTAGATCTAAAGCTTAGAAGGCTTTCGTTCTATCCATTGAACTACGGGGCCAGATAAAAGTCTGCGTATTCCCTTGTATTAAACAACAAACATATAAAAACCGTTAAATACGGTTAAAAGCGTATTTTACATAAACTTTTATCTGGCCGGGGGCCGAATTCTTATTTTTTCAATAAACTTTTATCCGTTCTAGGATGGAATACATAAACTTGCATCTGGGCGGGGACCTTATTTTTAGCAGTTTTAAAAAGTATATTGTATTTGTACATAAATTTGCATCTGGGCGGGGCCTTGGATAATGATCAATAACTAATGATCAATTTTCAATTTTGGAATATATTATAAAAAATAATAGTTGTATTTTAGCAAAAAACTAGCGTGTTGTCAATCTATTCGCCTCTTCTTTTTCTCCCATGAAAACTCTTATAAACTTCCCTTAATTGCTTATCAGTAATATGCGTATAAATTTGGGTAGTGGTGATTGAACTATGGCCGAGCATGGCTTGAACTGAACGAATATCAGCGCCGTTTTGCAGTAAATCAGTGGCAAAGGAATGGCGCAGAACATGCGGCGTGATTTTCTTAGTTATCCCGGCAATTTTTGCATATTTTTCCACAATTCTTTGCACACTGCGCGGAGTTAAACCCTTGTCATCTTTATTTTTACTTCTTTTTAAACTGGCCTTGTCGTGATTAGTAAATAAAAATTGAGACATATCTTTTCTGGTATCCAGATATTTTTTAAGCCAGTGCTTAGCTTGATTGGAAAGAAAAACCACTCTTAGCTTTGAGCCTTTGCCTCTGACTGTAAATTCTTCTTTATTTAAATTAATTTCACTCTTTTTTAGATTGGCTAATTCTGACACGCGCAGGCCGGTTGAAAATAAAGTTTCTAAAATGGCTTTGTCGCGGAATTTTATTATTTCTGGTTGTTCAATTTTAAACGGCGCTTCCAGAAAATTTTCCAAATCAGTGCCTTCCATGAATTCAATCTGACGGTCAGGCATTTTGGCCAATTCAATTTTCTCCGGAGCCAAAGTTTTAATATCGCGTTTGGCTAAATACTTTAAAAAAGTGCGTAAAGCAATTAAATGGTAGTTTTGCGTATTCTTTTTTAAGGGTTGGTTATTGAAATCTTTTAAACGGTTTAACCATAAACGAAAATTGCGCACCAAATCCTGTTCAATCTGGCTTGGTTCCTTAATTTTCGCCCAACTAAAAAAACGCTTGAGATAAAACTGGTAATTCTCAACTGTTTTTTGCGAGCGTCCTTTTTCTATTTCTAAATACTCCAAGAACTCCCTTGTTAATTGCTCTAACTTAGTCATGCATTCATTTTACGACACAATTAATCTTTTGACAAATAAAATAACCCCTTAAGGGGATTAAGTGGGAAGGAGTATAAAACTTTAGTTTTATCTTACCATGATTAAGGCAAATCTAAAGATTTGCACTCCTTATTTAATAGAATGCCAAAGATATTTAATCAATTCTTTTTGCGAATCAGCAATGTCCTGGTCTTCAATAATTACGCCAGCCAAGGACTTAAAAGAAATCATAGCTACTTTATTGCCGGACACTAACTGGTCAACTGAAACCTTAAAATCAGCTGGTAAAAATTTAATTTTAGTCACGCCTTTTCTGTAAATTTCTTCTTTAACTGATTTTTGAGCCAAAGGTGTTGGTTTAATTAGATCATATAAAACTCCGCCAGCGTTTTTAATAATTTCAAAAAATTGCTCATTTTCTTTTTCTGAAAAAACAGTTAAAAAATCATCAAAGGAAAAAAGAGAATATACTTTTTTAGAAGTATTTAACATTTCTTCATAAATATTTTTCAAGCCTTCTTTGCCTTCAAAAAACCTCACTTTGGGCTGGCTGGGTTTGGCCAGAAATAAGGCCTCTAAATTAGGCAAAATTTTCTCAAAATTACTTTTTTTCTTTTCCAAGAGATTTAAAATTTGCTTGGGATCAATAGCTTTATAAAAAACTCTTTTGCCAGCCGGGACTTTTAAAATCAATCCTCTTTTTATTAATTCCTCAATTAAATAATAAGTTGTCGGCCTCTTTATTTTAGCGCGTTTGGCAATGTCTGAAATAGAAGCTGGCCCAATTTCCAAAATAGCCAGAAATGTTTTAGCTTCACTTGGCTTTAAGTCCAGATTTTGTAATTGGTCTAGAATTTCCATATTTTTATGCGATTGCTCATGCCTTTCGGAGTTCACCCTTCAGGGTTTTATAAGTCCCATAAAAGACTAAAGTCTGAATTCCTTGCCTCATGAGCAATCGCATTAAATTTATCATACAACTCTAAAAATGTCAAGAATTTTATCAACTTTTTAACTTCTGAATGATAATTTGTGCTTATTATAGCCATTTTAATGCTAATTTTTGCCTTATTTATTGACATAATTAAATATTTTAACTATAGTGAAAGATCAAAATGTTCTTTGACAAAAAAAAGGAGGAGAAATGAAAATTGTATTTTGGCTACTTACCCTATTGGTCATTGTTCTATATTCCTTACAACTAAATCCATCCCTAATCCACATTTCCGATCCAAATGAAATCATATTCCTTGGTATGATTTTTTTTCTCGGAGCTGTGGCACTTTACGGTCTTTTCTAAATAAAAAGGAGGAGAAAAATGAAATTAGAAACTAAAGTTCTGGTTATTTGGTTTTGCGCTAGTGCGATTGTGTTGCCGCTCTTACGTATTTTTGACAAGGTAAGTTTAAATTTTAGTTTGTTATATTTCGGCCTTGAGTTGTGGACGCTTTTCATACTGGCGACAATAGGTGATGATGAAAAGTTAAGCCTCAAGAAAGAAATAAAAAGTAACTTAGTGAAATTTCTAACATCTTTTGCAGTGTTTCTTGCAGGACTTATATTGATACTAGGATTGCCATCAATCGAGTGGTTCCTGTGGGATGCAACGGGCTTGAGATTTAGTGGAGCAATGTTTCTAGTAAGTACAATTGTAACACTTTACATCATTAGAATTTTTTCATCTTTAAAGTAACAAAAAAGGAGGAGAAAAATGGTTAAATGGTGTCCAAAATGTAAATCTTATGCATCTATTAACCAAGTATACTGCACGCGGTGCGGAACTAAAACAAAGGTCTTCCCTAAATGTCAGTGTGGAGCCGAAATTATGCCAGCTAACGAATTCTGTGAAAAGTGCGGAACATATCTGCGAGAAAGGCTTACCTTTTGGCAACAACTAAAGCAATTATCTGTAGTTGAAAAAATGGCTTTAATTACAATAATTGGATTAATTTGTTTAATGGTGTGTCAATTACTTTTTACCAGATAAAAAAGACAATGAAAAAGGAGAATAAAAATGAATAAATGCCCAAAGTGTGGCGCTGAAAATCAGCTGGATTACATTTTCTGCCATAATTGTGGCGAACAATTGCTTTTACCATGCCTCACCTGCAATAAAAAACACCTGCCAAATCTGAAATTTTGTCCCAATAACGGCAAAAATATTTCTCAAGCTAAGACAGAAGATGAAGCTAAAAAACAATCAGAACTGCAAAAACAATTAGTAGAATTACAAAAAAAGAAAGAGGAAAACGAGATTGAGAAAGCCGTCTGGCAAAAATATGGTAAGAGATTAAAATTTGGTGCTTGGTTTTTTGGAATCTCTTTGCTCACCATATTTTTTAAATGGATGGCTAACTTGTCTACAGGTAATCCTACTTTAGATAATGACATAGGTAACCATATCATTTGGTCGCTTAGTTGTTCAATTCTAATGGCTGGGGGAATTGTATTAGCTGGCCGAATCATTATCTTTGATTATTTTAAGAAAAAAATCAAAAATTCAAAAAAAGAGAGGTTGAATAAATCAAACTCTTTTCCAAAACAAAGCCCTGAATCACCTAGTATTCAAGGCAAGGAGGAGAAGAAATGAGGAGAATGGAGATCTGCGCTATTTTCAAAACTTATATTTTTCTGCTGGAAGCGATGGGTTTCTTTTGCTGGGGCGGATACTTAACAATTTCGTCAAACCTTACAAGGATGCTTGAGATTGACCTTTGTATCTTTGGGGTTCTCTACTGCATCAACACTTTTTCCTGGGAGTTAAAAAAACTCAAAAAAAAAGAGAGGCTGAATAAAATCAACCTCTTTTTAAATTTCCCTTGCGGCCTTTTAAATTCTGGCATACGGAACCGATTTAAGGCGTAAGGGGATTTCTTTGAGCTGCGCCTTGAAAAGTTGGCGAACCTGTTTGTAGGTCATGCCCTCTTTCTTGGCAAACTCTTTCCAGCGTTCACGCGTTCTCGGATTTTCAGGAAGAAATGATTCATCGTTTTCATCCTTAAAACCCAGGAGTCTTTTTAGCCATTTCATATTCTCTCCTTTTTACTTTCTGCCGATAATGGCGATTTGCCGACCTTCATCCTCTTTTTTTACAGCGCGAAAATGCGAAAAAAATAAGTGCTCGTCTTCAAACGTGCAATGGGTGTCCATTTCAATATTTTTTTCCAAAACTTGAGCTAGCAGCAATTGGCCTTTGATAGCGCCTGCTATGTTATAGCTTTGCCCCTCAATTTTGTAATGATTATAACATATATTCGGGCCAACATAGGAGATTAGCGTTTGCGGATTAATCTGGCACCACTTTTTCATGCAAAATATAGTTTTAGCCACGATCATGTCTTTTACACCCGCTGCGCCAGCGTGAATCATTGCAAAATAACCAGTATTCGGCTCAAAAAGCATTACTGGCGCGCAATCTGCAGGCAGTATGGCTAGGTAAGTATTCTGCGAAAAGCCAATGCAAGCATCAAAACCGGATTTTTTGTCAAACTTATGCAGGTCAACGACCTCGCGGCTTTTTTCATGCAAAATAATTCTGCCTTTTTTCTGAAACTTGCTGATTAAAGCCACGTTTGAGGTGTTATTTACTGGCAGTTTGAGCAAGCTTATTTCATCCAGGTTTAAATCCAATCTGGCTAAGAACCTCCTCAAATTTTCTTCAGCTTTGCCAGTCTTATCCCTATCATAGGACATGTTGCCATAGTTTTTGGTGGAAACGCCATGAACGACACCCCACTCTTTAAAAAGCTCCGACCGAATAATCATTACTTGACTCCCTCCGTAGTTTGTTAGGTTGTAAAGTACTTACAATATAATAGCAGATTTTTAAGATTTGTCAACTGATACTAATTTACGAATTCTATACTAATGATACTAATATTACACCGTAATAACTGTTCCATTGGTATAATTCGTAACATATTAGTACATTAGTATCATAAAAGTAAAAGCCCCGTACCAAATGATACGGGGCTAAAGCGCAGAACTCCCAAAGCCGTTGAGATAGCACGAAAATTTAATCTCCATGAATCCAACGGGGTCAGTTTGCCTAAGGCTGGTCTTCCACCTTTCGGCTCAGCCTAAGTAAGCGAAATAGAGCCCTATACCACCTACTTACCGACTCAGACTTCATCGCCTCCCAGCTTGCCTAAGTTCGAAAGTAAACTCCTTGATAGAGCCAGTTTTGGGACACGATTCCCGGTAATCCGCAGGTTCATGATGCATAGGTGCGATTACAACTGTTTCCGCGCTTGATTTTAATTTAAGCAAAGGTTTGTAATAATGTCAAGCGAAACTAATTTACTAATTTTATACTAATGATACTAATATTACAATCATTACAACTGTCCCATTAGTATTATTCGTAATTTATTAGTACATTAGTATCATCCTATTTTGCCTTGACATCTCACTAATTCAATGATACTATTTCAATAACTAACAAAATAAAGCGTTACTCTTGGCTAATCCCAGGCAAGGGACCAGCTCGGATAAGCGCACAAGAAAGCAACCAACTATGCCACTCTCAAAAGAACAAAAGGATCGGGTTATAAAGAAATTCCGCATCCATGCCACTGACACTGGTTCAGCCGAAGTGCAGATTGCAATTTTGACTGAAGAAATCAAACAGCTGACAAACCACATGAAAGAACACAAGCACGACTTTTCTTCCCGTTTGGGCTTGATTAAAAAAGTACAAGAAAGAAAGAAACTGTTAACCTATTTAAGAAGAGAGAATCAGGAAAGTTACGAGAAATTGACTAAAGCTTTAAAATTAAAAACAATTACCACATAATACAATTCCCCGTGCGAACG
The DNA here is from genome assembly GCA_041651155.1 of Patescibacteria group bacterium. Classification (NCBI taxonomy): domain Bacteria; species Patescibacteria group bacterium. The sequence continues at coordinate 69,977 of JBAZJU010000007.1, forward strand.
GGGTTTTTGTTTGTACTAATTCACGCGAATTAAGACTAATTAGTCAAAAATTTGCGAAAATTCGTGTATGATCAAACACAAAGAGCAAAGAGTGGGCATTTTCGTAGATGTCCAAAACATGTACCATTCAGCCAAGAATTTATACAAGGCCAATGTTAATTTCCAAGAAATTTTAAAAACCGCAGTCGCAGGCAGAAAATTAATCCGCGCTGTTGCCTATGGCATCATAACCATTGGCGGCGAGGAAAAAAAGTTTTTGGAAATTTTAGGCAAACAGGGTTTTGAAGTTAAGACCAAAGAACTGCAAATCTTCCCAGGCGGAGCTAAAAAAGGCGACTGGGATGTTGGCTTGGCAGTTGATGCCATTAAAATGGCTGACAAACTTGATGTGGTTGTTTTAGTTACTGGCGATGGAGATTTTATTCCCCTGATACATTATTTGAGAGAGAATAAGGGCTGTTTGGTTGAATTAATTTCCTTTGAACGCAGCACATCAGGGAAATTGCTGGAAGTTGTTGATGATTATGTTGATTTGGGAAAAGAGCCGGGGAAATATCTTTTGAAGTCAGTTTTGAAAAGAAGAAGATAAGGGGTTAATATCTAATTTTTAATGATTAATTACTAAACAATTTTTTAATGAGTAAATGTTTAAATTTAGTCATTAAATCATTTAATAATTGATTAAAAATTAAAAATTTATAATTAAAAATTAATTAAATAAAAGCTGACCCGCAAACAATCTGTGCTTGTTTAATTAACAAGTTCAGGAGCTTGCAGGCCAGCAGCCCGCCTTCGCTAAAAGCTACGGCATGGCAAGAAAGGAAAACTTATGGAAAGTTTACGTTTTGAGAAAGAAATCGCTGGCCGAAAACTCATTATTGAGACCGGTAAATTGGCTTTGCAGGCTAATGGCAGCGTAACTGTGTCCTATGGCGACACAGTTGTTTTAGCTACTTGTGTAATTTCCAATGAAATCCGCGAGGGCATTGATTTTTTCCCGCTCACTGTGGAATTTGAAGAAAGATTTTATGCAGCCGGCAGAATTAAGGGTTCTCGCTTTATTAAAAGAGATGGCAGACCCAGCGATGGAGCTGTCTTAAACGGCCGCTTAATTGACCGAGCTATTCGCCCTTTATTCCCTGAAGACATTAGAAATGAAGTTCAGGTGATTGTGACAGCGTTATCTTATGATGGCGAGAATGAATCAAAAATGGTTGGCCTGATCGCTGCTTCAGCTGCCCTGGCAATTTCCAATATCCCCTGGAACGATCCGATTGCCGGCATTACAGTGGGCCAAAAAGAAGGCCAATTAATTTTAAATCCGACCGTGGCAGAATTAGCCGAAGGTGATTTGGAATTAAATTTGGCTGGAACACCGGAAAAAATTATTATGGTTGAAGCTGAAGCCAAAGAAATCCCGGAAGAAACAATTTTAGAAGCATTTAAATTCGGATCCAAAGCATTAAAAGATATTTTGGATTTAATTAAGGATGTGCAAAAAAAAGCAGGCAAGCCAAAACGAGATATTTTGGAATTAATGCCCAAAGAATCTGAAGAAACTTTAGCTGCTAAAGCAGAAGTTACTAAAAAAGTTGAAGCTTTTGTGGCTGCCAAAGTTGACCCTTATATTTTGAACGAGAAAAAACCAACCAAAGCCTTGCGCAAGCACGGGCTCAATGAATTAGTCGCAGAATTGGAAAGGAATTTAACTGCCGAAGGTACAAGCGAAGACTTAATCAATTTTGCGGTTGAAAAAGTCGCCAAACTGGCAGAAGTTAAAATTTCCGCCGCCATCATGGAACGCGAAGTGCGTATTGACGGCAGAAAACTTGATGAAATCAGGCCGCTTTCATTTGAAGTTGGCTTATTAAAAAGAATTCATGGCACTGGCTTATTCCAAAGAGGAGAAACTCAAGTTATGACTTTTGTCACTTTAGGTTCGCCAGGTGATGTGCAGTCATTAGATACAATGGAAGAGGTTGGTGAAAAAAGATATATACATTATTATAATTTCCCGCCTTATTCAGTCGGTGAAGTTAAAAGGATGGGCGGCATGAGCAGGCGAGATATCGGCCATGGCGCTCTGGCAGAAAAAGCCCTAAATCCTGTTATCCCTTCAAAAGAAGATTTTCCTTACACAATTTTGGTAGTTTCTGAAACCATGGGTTCAAATGGTTCTAGTTCTATGGCTTCAACCTGCGGTTCAACTTTGGCTTTAATGGATGCCGGCGTGCCAATTAAAAATCCAGTGGCTGGCATTGCCATGGGCTTGGCCGTAGATGGCAAAGGCGGTTATAAAATCGTGACTGATATTCAGGATTTTGAAGACGGGCCAGGTGGCATGGACTTTAAAATCACTGGCACGCAAAATGGTTTAACTGCCATTCAAATGGATACTAAAACTGACGGCTTAACAATGGAAATGATTGAAAAGACTTTAAAACAAGGCCGCAAAGCTTTAGACCAGGTTTTGGATGGTATTAAAAAGTGCATTAGCGAACCACGAGCAGATCTTTCACCTTTTGCGCCAAGAATTACTTCGTTTGCTATTCCACCGGATATGATTAAAGACGTAATTGGTCCGGGCGGCAAAATGATTCGTAAGATTATTGAAGAAACCGGAGTTGATATTGATGTTGATGACAGCGGTCTAGTTTTGGTAACTTCCAATAATCCCGAGATGTCTGAAAAAGCTGTTTTATGGATAAAAAATATTGTTAAAGTGCCGGAAGTCGGTGAAATTTACAATGGCAAAGTAGTGCGCATTATGGACTTTGGCGCGTTTGTGGAAATTTTACCTGGCAAAGACGGCATGATCCATATTTCCAAACTAGCCCCAACCAGAGTTAATAAGGTTACTGATGTTGTGACAGAAGGCATGGAAGTGAGAGTTAAAGTTATTGAAATTGACAGCCAGGGCAGAATTAATTTAGCTTTAATGGAAGGCGGCAATACTCCTCCGCCATTTACCGGGGAATTTGGAGGCGGGAGAAGAGATTCTGATAGGCGCAGCAGCTTTGGTCATGGTGGCTCTGGCGGTCGTGGCGGACGAGATGATAAAAAAGGATTTTTTAAACGCAGGGAAAGATAAATAAATTAAGAAGTACATAACAAAGAAGGAGCGATTCATGAATCGCTCCTTCTTTGTTATGTGATTATTGTCGGCTATAAACTTTTTAAATCCTCGTAGCTATTTTTTTCAATGTCAGCTTTTAACTTATTGAGATCGTCTTCGCTTACATTTAATTTATTATTTTCCTCTGATGTCTCCTTGTTCAAATTTGCAGCCTCATTTTTATTAGCTGCTTGTTTTTCGTTACTATTTGAATTTGCGTTATTCTCGATTTTACCTTGTTGAGCGGCACAGCCTCCTAAAATTAAGATAAAGACAAGCATCAAGCTAAGACTTATAATTAATTTCCTCATATTTTTATTTATTAGTAAGTAATAATTTTAAGGCAAATAATAATTCAGAATTCGCCTCAAGTAAATTTGATCTGGCTAAACGCAGGTAATTATTGCCGGCATTAAATTTTATAAGAGGAGTGCCAGGTAATTTCACGACTTTATAAGCGCTCTCTGCCAAATTTACATTATTTTGCGCTTCAGTAATTTTTCCCTTGGCTGAGTCCAAAATTCTAATTATTTCGCTGCTATTTGAAATTTTTTCAGCTGCTACCCTTAATTTTACTTCATAATTTGACGACTGAGAAATTTGTTTTTTGCCAATTTCAACCCACATAGCGCCAGTATTTCTGGCCACATCGGTTAATAATTCCAGATAAGCGACGGCCATTTTTAAAAATACAATGCCTGCCTGCGCTTGGGTGGTGATGCCAGAAACCTCAATTCTGAAATCCGCAATTTTTGCCAAATTTTTATTAACATCGGATTCAATATCATTTTTTATATCAGCCGGCGCGTCAGGATTATTTTTGGCCTCATTATTTTTCCACTTTAACCAGGCTTCAACTTCATTTAGCGCGGCATTTAAAACATCTTTGGTGGCCGAAATAAGCTTTTGCTCGTTAATTGGGGTTTTATCTGCCTTATAATCTGCCTGAGCCTGTTTGTAAACGGCTTGGGCGGAGATAGTTCTGCTTTTAGCATTCAGCCAGTCGCTTTCTGTCTGCGCCAAAACAGGCAAGGCCAGCAAGCTAAAGAGCAAAAATAAGACAATAATTTTTCGCATAAAAATAAAAATATTTAATTAGATGATTTAATTGTAATGGAAAAAAGAAAAAGAGGCAATCGCGTGATTGCCCCTTGAGTGCTTTTGTTAAAGCTTGGAAGTGTTATTGTTTTTTGTTTAGTTCTTGCCAATACATGGCCAAAAAATCAATGCGCGAAGTGAAGTTCAAAGCTCCAAATATGGCGTAATTTAGCTGCTCAACAATTAATTGGCCAATTGTGGAAGTATTTTTCAAATGTGTAATTGGCTCATAAATTGTTTTCATGAGCATAGTAATTCGCTGTTGCCAATACGGTGTGTCTCTCAAGAATTGCTTAACAGCCTTGGCAAGTTCACTCTCGTATCTCTCATGAATTTGGCAGGATTCAGTTAACTTATTTAGGCAAAAAATAATTTTGGCCAGAGTCTCTGGAATTTTCTCTGCCAAAACATTCTTTGTCCAATTTTTATCCAGCCAGTTGTTTGACTGAAAAATGCCTAAAACTAAACCGAGAGTATAATAGAATGAGGCATTTTCTATAATCTTTTCCGTGGCTATTGTCTCAAAAGCATTTGAATCCAGACCTTTGTCAAAAGGTTCTGCAAATAGCTCAAGCCAAGAATTAGATTCTAGATCGCTGGCTGTCAGGGCCATCAATCCTTTGCTGATATTTTCAACTTTTTTGTGATCGTAACTTGTATTTGGATCGACAGAAAGAGTTTCTGCGCTATATCCCACAACTAATTCTCGCAAAAGCCGAAATCTGTCTGGCCCATCTTTTGTTAATATGGCAAAAGTTTTTGCCCTAAACAAATTGTTGCTTCCTTTTTGGCCAAAAAGTATATTGGCCATCCTGTTTTCTGTTATCATATCCATTTTCCTTCTCCTTCTTTTCTCAAAGAACTTTGTGCCTTCGCTGAAAGCGTTTAGCGTTCTCACGCTAGTTAAAACTTAGCTTAATATCTGCAAAAAGTCAATAAAAAAAAGAGGCAATCGTTTTGATTGCCCCTGGAAATTTTCACAAATCAGGTTGAAGTAATCTTCTGCCCGATTGCGAACAAATTTCGTTAAGAATTGTAGTTAAAGGAAGAATGGCTGTTAGAGCCCGGCCAAAAACATCCAGCTGATCAAAGATCGCGAAAGCGATTTTGTCAGCAAGAATCTGGGCCTGCATTGATAGCTCTATTTTTCCCTTTATCTTTTCATCTGCCTGTTTGATGATCTGCCAGATTATTGCCGGCTTACTCTCGCTAAAGCTTTTGGCCAACATTTGAAAAGCGGCTTGTTCCCAGCTGCTTTCAGCATCCGATGCCAGATTGCTCGCATAAAAAAGCTCTTTATCCTCAAAAAGTTTAGGGATTGCCTGAGCAGCAATATTTTTGTCAAAATCGCGCTCTTTCCCGAGGATTGCGATGCCGTTGACACGTCCCATTAAGCTTTCTGTTCCCCACCAGGCATAGCTGATTTGATCCAAAACCAGCGTGCCGATTTTAGACAGTTCTTTTTTTCGTCGGTTTTGATTAACCAGCTTGCTCAGAACTTTTTGCACTAGGCTTAGAGTGAAATATAATCTCTCGCCTTTCCATCCAAGTCCTGGCTCGCCACGCACAAAGGCCTTGATTGCCTGGGAAAGCTGGCTTTCATAAGTTGGATCAGGCAATAGTTGGTCAGTCAAATCAGAAAACTGATCTTTCCACAGAATAACTTCAGCGATTTCATCGTAGAAGTCGTTTTCAAAGGCCGTAAGGGTGCGCCAGTGCTGATCAAGCCAGTTTATGGCTTGAAAAAGACCGAGTGTCGTGCCTAGAATAAAAGCTGGATTTGCTTGAAGGAGATCCGTGTCTTCCTTAAACAAGTTTAAGCTAAATGGTTCGCAGATAACTTGCAGCCATTTTTCAGCCGAACCAGGCCTATAAGCCACAGCCGCGACAACTATTTTAGCGATGTCCTGCCAGCTCTTTGTCTGCAAACAGAGACCCTTAAGGGAAGCTCTGGTTAAGCTAAAAGGATCTATAAACCCTTCTTTTTTTTCAGTTCGGGATAGGTGAGTGAAGGCCTCCAGTAAAGATTCACTGATGCTTTCACCAAAAAGTGTTTTACCTGCTGATTTAACTTCCTGTTCAATCTTAATCATTGCGTTTCTCCTTTTCATTTGTTTGACCTAGTTTTTTCCAAAACTATTGTGTTCTCACGCTTTGGCCAATTTGTTTTTGGGAACCCGAATTAATTTTAAAGGAGCTTTATCTCTTTCTTAGAGACAGAACGCTCTCGCGTAACTACACTTTAACAAATAATTTAAAAATGTCAATTAAAAAAAGAGGCAATCGTTTGATTGCCCCTTGAGTTATTATTCCCATTTAATATCAAGGATAGTTTTTGGCGCGCCTGCCCATTGTTTGGCCAGGATTTCAATTTTTGGGCGTTTTCCATTGTTTTGTTCAATAATGTATTCAAACCACCCAATCAGCTGATAATTAAAAGCTTCAATCCCTTCAGCAGTTTTTTTCTTGGCAATTGAGCTGGTTTTAATGTGCCGGTCATCAATTTTTTCAATTTCAGCGTCAAATAAGTTAAAATTGAAAAGTATTGTACGGATACCCAGCATATTGGAAATACCGCTGATTGGGTTGCCTGCTTCAACAATCATCTTATAGATGTGGAAAATTTGAGTGGCGCTTTGTTTAGCCCAGATTCTCACAGCTTTAAAATTTTTTTTGGCAATCAGATTAAAGGCTGCCAAACCGCACCTTTCAAATGTTCCGAACGGATACCATAAATTTAAAATTCTGCCACGGATCACATCCCAATCTTCATTTTTAAGGTACTTGTTCCAGTCTAAAGACGGACTGGCTTTAATAAGCTCTTGATAAGGTAAAAGCATAACGCCTTTGACTTTTTCTTCCATTTTACTGCCTCCTTTCAAAGGAAATTTACGTATCTCTAACTTAACATATAATTGGCAAAAGTCAAGGGGTTTGATACAATGCGAATATATTAATGCAAATGAAACGAATTAGAATAAGCCTTAAAAATATTCGTAGCATTCACATTAATTCGCCCGCCCGCCGAAGCTTTAGCGAAGACGGGTAGATTCGCATTTTTATGTCACTTTGGCACAAACGTTTAATTATTTTTTTAAGTAAAATTTTCGGGGTAATCCTTTTAATTATTGCCATTGCCCTGTTTTTTTATTATTATTTATATTTTAAAAAAGACAATCTGATCAAATATGTGCCGGCAAATGCCATTTTATATTCAACTTTTAAGCTAAACAATAAATTAAACGAAAATCTGCTTTTACGCCGGGACTTTGAATTATTAAAACAAGACTTTAATCTGCCAAACTTAGATTATAAAGACTTAAACTATATGGCAGGTTACAATATGTCCGTAGCAATAATCCCAGAAGTTATTAATAATGAAATAAATTATTCTTATCTGCTGATTATAGATTTTGACGGCAATGCTAATAAAGCTCGAGATTTAGCTCAGTCTTTTACTGAAAATAATTGGCAGGCGATTGTCTCAAATAATCAAGTAGTAAATAAAAATATTTTTTTGGCCAGCAATTCAGCAAAAACAATGCAAACAGTTAAAAAAATCATCAGCAAAAATCAGTTGTCATTAGCGCAAAATATAAACGTGCAATTAAACCTGAATAAATTTAGCCTTGATTATCAGGGAAAAATCTATTTTGATTTTTCATATCTGGCAGATAATCTGAATAATATCAAAGATATAAAAACAAAACTCTTAATCGCTTCCTTAAAGGCTGATAATCTAGATAATATCTATCTGGGGCTGAAAATTAAAGAGAATAAAATATTTTTACAACCGCTTGGCTTTAAAAATGAAAATCAAACAAGTCAGCCCTTAATGCAAAAAATTCCAAAAAACACCGGTCTTATTTTTAATTTTAATAATGGCCAAAAGCAATTTCAAAAAATTTACATGCTCTTATTTCAAACAGAGCAAAATTATTTCAACCAGCTGAAGAAAAATAAGGAATATCTAGAAGCCTTATATGGGTTTAACCTTAATAATGATATTCTCGCCTTGTTTTCCAATCATGCTGAAATTATTGCTGATAATGACAATCATTATATTCTGGCAATTAACCTTGAATCAGATTTAAATATAACTGAAAAAGTTAATAAACTAGAAAATATTATTAAACAATATGTGGCGCAACAAAATCCTATTAATAAAGTAAAAACCTTGCCAGACAAGACTCAAATTATCCAGATCACTAAACAACCACAAAATTACAATTTCCAAACTGAGGAAATAAATAATGTTCCTATCCATTATTTAATTGATTCTCACGAATATGCATATTTTATCCAAAATAATACATTATTCTTGGCCAATTCTAAAGAAAAATTAGAAAAACTAGCCAATTCTGAAGATCTAATTGATTATAATGCTTTTAATAATTGCCAAAATAACCCGGAATTATACATAAAAAATGAGCTTATGGCGTCTTATTGGCCAAATTTAGCCAAATATATAGCATCCATCTCATTTTTAAGCACTGAAAATGGTGAATTTTCGCTATGCTTAGAGTAAAAATTCAATTTTGTGGACAACCTGGGGAAAAGATTTAAAATTAGCCAAATTATATAAAATTTAATAAACTGAAATTCCTTTATCAAAATTTATAAATTATCATTATTTTAGCTAATTCTAGATAAAATTTAATAGTTATTAACATCCAAAACTTGACAAAATGTCTCAAGATTGCTATAATGACAATATAATAATAGTTCTTTCACATAACCAGAGAAATTGAGCGAAAACAGCAATTTTGGCTAAATTTCCCTGCCTTTCACTGCCTTATTCAGGATTCACTTGGGAGAATCCCAAAAATAAAAATAAAACTCTTATCCTTTCTTATATTTTTATAAACTACGGCTTAGTTTTAAGCCAAAGGACGGTGAAAGGTCGCACTTTCACATAGTTCCAAGGGAAGTCAAACCGACTTCATCAAACTTTTAACGGCTCGCGTAAGGCGGGCGCTAAACTAATGAAGTCGAGGCCTCGTCAGGTCATAAAATAATTTTATATGGACCGAAGCACGAGGCCTTTTCATTTTGCCAAAATTTTACCAAATACTTGCTTTTTTCAATAATCTTGTTTATACTATTTATTACTGTTTGATTTTGATATAATATTAATAAGGTTACTAATTCACTAATTCTTTACTAATCTACTAATTTTTCTATCTTTTATCTATTAGCAGATTAGCATCCATAAGGAACAAATTTCAAATTAAACCAATTTTAATAAAGTTAAGCGTGAAAATTAAACATATGAAAGCAGACATATTAGAAAAAATTAAAAAAGACCTTATTCTTCGCAAAGAACAAATTGAAAAAGAATTAGCCAGTTTTACAAAAAAAGACGAATTTGTTAAAGACAATTATCGTTCTGGATTTCCTGATTATGGCGATAAAGAAGATGAAAATGCCGAGGAAGTCGCTCAATATACAGATAACCTTTCTATTGAATATTCATTAGAAAAAACTTTACGCGATATTAATAAGACTTTACAGCGAATTGAAGATGGCTCCTATGGCAAATGCGCTTATTGCGGCCAGGAAATAGCCGAAGATCGCTTAATGGCCAGGCCTACTTCTAATGCCTGTATTGAATGCAAAGAAAAGCTAACCAGCCAATAACCTGCCATGGCTAGAATAAAAAAAATCTCTCTAATTTTTTGCCTAAGCATTGTCTTATTTATACTTGAATCTTTAATCAAATACTATTTTCTAAATAAAATCCCTAAAGAGGGATTTTATTTTTTAAAAAATCTTTTAATAATTGTTTATACTCCAAACCAAAATGCTGCCTTTAGCCTGCCCTTACCCCAAATACTTATCATAATAATTGTTATAGTTATACTTATTATTTTAGGCATTATCTGGCTGCAAAGTTTACAAAAACAAAATTTATGGGAATTTGCAGCAACTTCTTTAATAATTTTGGGCGCGTTAAGCAATTTGCTTGATCGTTTATTTTATGGCTATGTAATTGATTATATAAATATCCGCATTTGGCCTGTTTTTAATCTGGCCGATGTGATGATTGTGGCTGGAATTTTTATTTATATTCTTAGTGAATTTAAAAAACAAAAAACCACTATACCCGCTTCCAGGCTTTAGTCTTGAAAAATTTTAAAAAAGAAAAAACCCGTCCACCTGGACGATTTTTTAATTTGAAAAAGTCAAGGGATTAAGATAAGATGATAATTAAGAATGATTAACCACGAAATTTTAATTACTGAATGATTCCAAAAGAAATTATATATTGAATCCTCTAAACCACGGATTTAATTCACGGATAGGCACTGATTTTTGGGAATACAGAAATTATCCGTGCGATCTGTGAACAAAATCCGCGTTTCAATTCTCTTATGTTAACCAGACTAAATTCAGTCGCTGTCATTGGCTTAAACCCTCAATTAGTTGAAGTTGAGGTAGATGTTTCTATGGGCGATCCCCAAAAATTTTTTATTGTTGGCTTGGGCGATTTGGCTGTACAGGAAGCCAAAGAAAGAATACGCCTGGCAATTAAAAATTCGGGTTTCCCTTATCCCTGGGACAAGAAAAAAGTAATTAATCTGGCGCCAGCTGATTTAAAAAAAGAAGGGCCGGCCTATGACCTGGCCATGGCTCTGGGAGTCTTGCTCAATGAACTGGAATTAAAATTTAATTTAAATGATTCAATTTTTTTGGGTGAACTTTCCCTGGAAGGTAATTTACGGCATACTAATGGCATTTTACCAGCTGTTATTTTTGCCAAAGAACATAATTTTAAAAATATTTTTGTGCCCTGGATAAACAAAGAAGAGGCGGGCCTAATAAAAGGCATAAATATCTATCCGCTTAGAAATTTAACTGAATTAGTTGATCATCTGACTGGCAAAAATTTGCTTGTTGCTTACACAAACGAGAGCAATTATGAGAATACAAATTATGATGATTTTGAAGTTGATATGGCCTATATCACTGGCCAGGAACATTCCAAACGCGCCCTGGAAATCGCGGCCGCAGGCGGACACAATGTACTTATGTCAGGACCGCCTGGCGCTGGCAAAACTTTGCTGGCCAAAGCAGCGGCTTCTATTTTGCCTAAAATGCTTTTTGAGGAAATTCTGGAGGTGACAAAGATATATAGCGTGGCCGGTCTTTTGCCTCTTAATAAACCCCTAATCACCAGCCGGCCATATCGCGCTCCTCATCATTCAGCCTCAGCGATCTCATTGGTCGGCGGCGGCCGGATTCCTAAGCCAGGTGAAATCAGCCTGGCGCACCGCGGAGTTTTATTTTTGGATGAATTTACTGAATTCCCCCGCAAAGTTTTAGAAAATTTAAGACAGCCGCTGGAAGATGGCGTAGTTTCTATTGCCAGAGTTTATGGCACTCTCACTTATCCTGCGCGCTTTATTTTAATCGCCGCGCAAAATCCCTGCCCCTGTGGATTTGCCACTGACCCTGAACAGCGCTGTACTTGCTCTCCTAGCCAGATTATTAAATATCAACAAAGAGTTTCCGGACCGATTATTGATAGAATTGATCTGCACATTGAAGTCCCGCGTTTGAGTTTTGAAAAATTAACTGATCAAAAGGTCGCAGAAAGTTCAATTGAGATCAGGCAAAGAGTTGAAGCAGCCAGGATTACTCAGCAAGAACGATTTAAAGATCTAGGGCGGCTAACCAATAGCGAAATGCGACCTCAAGAAGTCAAAGAATTTTGCCGCATTGATAACCAGGGATTGGAATTATTAAAAAATGCTGTAAGCCAATTTCATCTTTCAGGCCGCGCCTATCATCGTATTTTAAAATTAGCCAGAACGATTGCTGATCTGGAAAATTCTGAAAATATTAAAACTCAACACTTGGCCGAGGCGCTGCAATATCGTTTTAACCGTTAAAACATTAGGCCTAAAAAACCCCCGTGCTGCAGGGGCTTTTTATATAGATGCAATTTAATTTTACTTTATATAGCTTAAAGGATTATAGACCTTGTTAAAAAATCTAACTTCAAAATGCAAATGAGGACCGGTTGAACGGCCGGTTGAGCCTTCAAGCCCGATCGCCTCCCCACGCTTAACGTTCTGTCCAGGTTTAACATAAATTGTTGTCATGTGGCCATATCTGGTCATTTTTCCTCCGCCATGATCAATGTCAACTTGATGGCCATAACCGGTATTTAAATATTTAACTACTGTCACAGTGCCATCATCAGCTGCCCGAATCGGAGTACCTGCGGGGCAAGCGATATCCACGCCGGTATGTCTCCAGTTAAAATATTGGGTGATGCGGCGACAGCCATTTGGCCAGAGCATTTTACCCTCGCTCGGTTCGGTTTCCACATAAGCTGGCCCTGTAAAAATTTGCTGAATTGGCGCCAGACGCGGCACACTGGCTGGAGGCGCAAAATAAGCTTGGCCTTCAGGTATTATTAATATCTGTCCTACCTGGATATCTCTGGCATCGGCTAAATTATTAAATTCAATAATTTTATTTTTATCCGCTTTATACTTTTTAGCAATCTTGTCTAAATTATCAGCCGCTACAACTTTATGCGAAACCCCATCGATTGGCAAAATAACTAACTTTTGGCCAGGCCTGATTAAACTTGTCTTGGTCAATTTATTTTCCCATAATATTGTCTGCATATTAAGGCCAAAATCAGTAGCGATTGAACCCAAAGTATCACCATCTTTTACAATATACTCAAGTGATTTATCACGTTGCGCTTGGGCTGCTGTAAGCGAAGAAAATTCAGGCTTAAGCAAGGCCGAGCCTTCTCCGCTTAAAAGAGAATCATTTTCAATCTGATTCAGATTAGGCTCGGGCAAAGCCTGAATTGATGGAGAGACAGCGCCATTACCTTCTCCCAAATAACTGGTAGTTGCTGGCGGCGCAACCTGGATAGTTTCTTCAACATAATCGCTTTCCAGATCACTGCCATTGGCTAAGGCAAATAAAATACTTTTTTCGCCATAATTTGCCGCCCTGGTCTGGCTGATAAAAAGATTAGTAAAACAAATAATAAAAGTCATTAAAACAGCAATAATATGCACAATATATTTATTGACAAATAAATAAATAGGCTTTATTTGCCGGGCTGGAAAAATTGATCTGACTATTTTATTTAAAAAATATACGAGCTTATAGCTATTTAAAAAAACATATTTATACAAAATAATCAGCATTTTTTTCAACGGCCAAGCCAAGGGCTTTAACAAATTAAAAAAGGACTTTATGATAAATTTAAAGCCTTTAATGATGCCCAATAAAATTCTGATCAGAATTAATTTAATTTTATTGCTAATAATTTTTTTCCTTTTCATCCAGCCAGGCATTTTCCCCAAAATTAGCTCTAAATTCAGTTATCCCGCCTTAAATAAAAAAATGCCTTAAAAGCAAGATGAATTATTACTCTTAATATACCAAATCATCCCAGAGATGTCAAAAATAAAGGGAATTAGTTTAGGGATTATGGTGAAGCAGTTCAGCTGCCATACCACGCGACAAGCCTATTTATTGTTAGCAGAAAGCGTTTGACAAAAACTTTTTACAAAGTTAAGATAAATATATCGTAAATTTTAATTATAATTATAAAACCTATGAATTCCAGCCTTATTTTCGCTTTAATTGCAGCCCTTTTAGCAGTTACCTATGGCGTAATCCTGATAAAAATTGTTTTAAAAATGCCAGCTGGCAATGAAAAAATGCAGGCCATTGCCAAAGCCATTCAAACAGGCGCCAAAGCCTATTTAAACAGGCAGTATAAAACCATAAGTTTGGTCGCTATTGTTTTATTTTTAGTAATAGGCTTTCTACTTGCCTGGACAACAGCTCTGGGATTTTTATTCGGGGCTATCCTCTCTGCTTTAACCGGTTATATTGGCATGAATGTTTCAGTCAGAGCAAATGTGCGTACTGCTGAAGCTGCAAGAAATAGTTTAAAATCAGCTTTAAATGTAGCGGTAAAAGGCGGAGCAGTAACTGGTTTTTTAGTCGTTGGCTTAGGTTTATTGGGAGTGACTTTATTCTATTTAATCTTCAAAGATTTGACTGCCTTAGTGGGTTTTGGTTTTGGCGGTTCTTTAATTTCTATTTTTGCCCGTTTAGGCGGCGGCATATATACCAAAGCTGCTGATGTAGGCGCCGACCTTGTTGGCAAAGTTGAAGCTGGCATACCAGAAGATGACCCGAGAAATCCTGCTGTGATTGCGGACAATGTTGGCGATAATGTCGGTGATTGCGCTGGCATGGCGGCTGATTTATTTGAAACTTATGCGGTTACGACCATTGCTTCCATGATTTTAGGCTCACTGCTTTTTAAGGGCTGGGAAAATGCGATTGTCTTTCCCTTGGTTTTGGGCGGTGTAGCAATTATAGCTTCTATTATTGGAAGTTTTTTTATCCGCTTAGGCAGTAAGAAAAATATCATGGGTGCTTTATACAAAGGTTTAATCGCTGCCGGTGTTTTAGCCGCCATTGCTTTTTATCCAGTAACAAAATGGCTGCTCGGCACTAATGATTTGTACAATGTAAATAATTTATACCTTGCTTCTCTGGTTGGCTTGGCTGTTACTGGCGCCATGGTTGCAATTACTGAATATTACACTTCTAAAAAATACAAGCCTGTTCAATCCATTGCTGCAGCTTCGCAAACCGGCCATGGCACAAATATTATTGCCGGCCTGGCAGTATCCATGAAATCTACTGGCTGGCCAGTCCTTGTTATTTCCGCGGCAATTTTAATTGCTTATGCATTGGCAGGTATTTATGGCATTGCTATCGCAGCTATGGCCATGCTCTCTTTAGCTGGCATAATCGTGACCATTGATTCTTATGGCCCAATCACTGACAATGCCGGCGGTATTGCGGAAATGGCAGACTTGCCAGAAGAAGTCAGAGCAATTACCGATCCCTTAGATTCTGTTGGCAATACAACCAAAGCAGTGACCAAAGGTTATGCCATTGCTTCCGCTGCTTTAGCCGCTTTAGTTTTATTTGCTGATTTTACTCATGCACTGGGCGATAATGTCCCATTTTTAATTAATGATCCCCGGGTTTTAGTCGGCTTATTTATTGGCGGTCTTTTGCCTTATTATTTTGGCGCCTTATGCATGCAAGCAGTAGGCAAGGCAGCTGGTTCCGTAGTTGAAGAAGTGCGCAGGCAATTTAAAGAAAAGCCAGGCATTATGCAAGGCACTGAACTGCCTGATTATGGCAAGACAGTTGATATTGTAACTAAAAGCGCGATTCACGAAATGATATTCCCTGCTTTAATTCCAGTCGTTGCTCCAATTCTAGTCGGCTTTATTTTAGGCGTTCAAGCTTTAGGCGGTTTATTAGTCGGTTCTATTATAACTGGAATTTTTGTGGCTATTTCCATGACAAGTGGCGGCGGAGCCTGGGACAATGCTAAAAAATTTATTGAAGAAGGCAATTACGGCGGCAAAAAATCTTTTGCCCATCAGGCTGCTGTAACAGGCGATACTGTTGGCGATCCGTATAAAGATACTGCTGGACCGGCGATAAATCCGATGATTAAGATTTTAAATATTGTGGCTTTGTTGATAGTGGGGTTATTGCTGAAATAGAATAAAGAATTTAGCCTGCCTACCGACTTTAGTCGGCGAAGGCCGAAGCTCAAAGAGCGGAGGTAGGAATATAGAATATAAAAAAAGCGCTCCGGTTTTCCGAGGCGCTTTTGAGTTCAAATAAGTTTGACAAGTTCCTGCCAAACCAAGTTTAAAAATGGTTTGGCTCTGGGGAAAATGGGATAAACTTCATTCTCCCTTGGAGGAATTAGGTCACAGCAGACTTTGACAGTAATAAATGGGATTTTAGAAAATGTAGCTTCTCGCGCCCAATCGAAAGTTTCCATATCAACCGCAGTTATATCAGGAGCCACTATTTTTCGCTCCTCTACGAAATGCGAAAAGCTTTGAAATTTTCCTTGGGTGAAGTAAATTTTCTTTTCAAGTTTTTTTAAGATCTGCGGTTCTGGTTTGCTAATTATTTCCTCCCCGAACTCTGATTTGTAACCATTGGCGACAATTATGTCTCCAGTTTTAAGGTTATCATCAACAAATGCGCAAAAACCAGTAAAAACTATAAAGTCTGGCCGCGATTGGGATAAAAGTTTTCGCATGGCTTGGCTGGCATTTTGGGGACCAAAACCAGATACTATTAATTTACCTTGATTTTTTTGGTAAGAATCTGGAATTTCAATATCCATGGCCACCATCAAAACTATACTTTTCACTGTATCCCTCCTATTTTTTGTTTTCAAGTTATATTTAAAACTACTATATTTTAATGTTTTTGTCAATACACCCATAACTGGGTTCAAAGGACTAGCGCAAAACTTTAAAATCATTTAAGGTTTTGCTATGAAAAACAAATATCATCGTTTAACCCTTGAAGAAAGGGAGGTAATAAGTAATGGGCTGTGGGCAGGTGAGACG
>JBAZJU010000008.1 GCA_041651155.1 Patescibacteria group bacterium
AAGAAATTCAACATGTGCAGGATCTTCTGAATGATCGCCCAAGAAAAACACTTGGTTTTTACAAACCTGATGAAATTTTCTCAAAATTACTTATTCATTAATTTTGCGCTAGAAGGTTGAATTCAGCTCTTATTAAAAATACGAAGAAGCCCCGCGAGGCAGGACTTCTTCGGTAAAATATATTATATTTTTGCTTTATTAGGAAAGTTCTAAAATTTTATATTTAATGGTTCCGGCCGGAGCTTCTACCTCAGCTATTTCCCCTACCTTTTTGCCAAGAAAGGCTTGACCGATTGGTGATTCATTGGAAATTAAACCAACTGCCGGGTTAGCTTCACTGGGACCGACAATAGTAAATGTTTTGTCTTTATCTGCGACTTTAACTTTAATTGTACAGCCGACATCAACGCATTTTTTGGCTTCATGGCCATTATTAATAACGACTGCATTATTAACAATTTCCTCCAATTCCCTGACTTTTGCTTCATTCATGCCCTGATCATCTTTAGCTTCCTGATATTCAGCATTTTCAGATAAATCACCTAATTTAATGGCCTCAGCAATACGATCGCTGATTTCTTTGCGCTTCTCTGATTTTAAAATTTCTAATTCTTTTTTAATTTTTGCCAAGCCTTCTTTGGTTAAATATTTTTCTTCTGCCATAAATTTATATTGATTACTTAAACACTAAACTATTATCGCGAAATCACACTAAATATTTTTCGTGCATTTTAGTGAACGAATTTGGTGGTTCAAAACATATAGTATATAAAATACCAAAATGACAAATTCGTGTCAAGACTTTATCCACTCCTACGCTCCTACGGAGCTTCGGAGTGCAAGCACTCTTAATATAAGAGGAATCCTATAGTTCTACGCTCCTACGGAGCTTTGGAGTGCAAGTACTCTTATATAAGAGTGAGCCATAATTCTACGCTCCTACGGAGCTTCGGAGTGCAAGCACTCTTATATAATAGTTATCCATTAGTTCTACGCTCCTACGGAGCTTTGGAGTGCAAGTACTCTTATATAAGAGTGAGCCATAATTCTACGCTCCTACGGAGCTTCGGAGTGCAAGCACTCTTATATAATAGTTATCCATTAGTTCTACGCTCCTACGGAGCTTTGGAGTGCAAGTACTCTTATATAAGAGTGAGCCATAATTCTACGCTCCTACGGAGCTTCGGAGTGCGGGCACTCTTCTATGCTCCTACGAAAATACGAATCTTTTACAAATGATACAAAAATAAATTAAATTCTGATTTAAGGGCTAAATTTTCAGCGTAATCAACTTTTTAACTTGGATTAACTCTTAAATCTTTAATTTGATGTATTTTGTAAATTTTGTATTGTATTAGTTTTTGTATAGGTATTAAAATACCAGTTTAAAATATCATAAGTAATTGGCACGCAGGCAGAACTCCCTTCGCCGCCTTCCTCAACTAAAACAGTAATGGCTACTTCCGGCTGATCATAAGGCGCAAACCCGATAAACCAGGCTTGAGGATTTTTCTCAGTGTTCCATTGGGCTGTCCCTGTTTTCCCGCCCACAGCAACATTTAAACTGTTTAGGTATTGAGCGCTGCCCAAGGTAACAGTCTGGCGCATGGCTTTTTTTACAATCTCCAGATTGGCATCATCAATAAAATTTTCCCTGATTATTTTTGGCTCAATAATCTGCTTGCTGCCGTCATTACTGATAATTTCTTTGACTAAATGCGGCTCATATAATTTGCCTCCGTTTAAAAAGGCCGTAGTATAATTAGCAACCTGTAAAGGCGTGACTAAAACATCGCCCTGGCCAATGGCCGCATGATAAGTATCTCCGATAAACCAGTCCTCATTTTTAGTTTTCTTTTTCCAGTCAGGATCAGGCACTAAGCCGGTAGCTTCACCGGGCAAATCAATGCCGGTTTTATCGCCCAAGCCAAAAATTTTAAAATATTTTTCCAGACCCTCAATGCCCAAGCCTTTAAAATCTTCATAACCGCCGCCAATCATGTAAAAAAAGGTATTGACTGACCAGGCAATTGCTTTATAAACATTAGTTATGCCATGCCCGCCGGCAGCCCAGTCAGGAAAAAACCAGCGGTTATAAAGCCATAAGCCGCCAGTGCTATTAACCGTGGTTTTATCAGTGATAATGCCTTCCTGCAAAGCGCCGGCGGCAATAACCGGCTTTATCGTTGAACCAGACGGATATTCGCCCTTGACTGCCCTATCAAAAAGAGGCTGATTCTCATCATTTAGCAAATTATTATAATCTTGTTCAGAAATGCCTTGGGCAAAAAGGTTAAGATCAAAATCAGGATAGCTTACCAGCGCCAGGACTTCCCCATTCTGAGGATTTAACATTATGACAGCCCCCTTTTTTTTATTAAGGCTATGCA
Source organism: Patescibacteria group bacterium (assembly GCA_041651155.1). Classification (NCBI taxonomy): domain Bacteria; species Patescibacteria group bacterium. The sequence goes on from JBAZJU010000008.1 coordinate 2,391, forward strand.
AATGATTAATTAAAATTTCCCGCACTTTATTTTGCACCTTTTGATCCACGCTTAAAACCAAACTTTTACCATTAACCGGATCCTCATGATAAAGGACTTTGTCCTCATGACCTGCCGCATCAACTTCAATCCCCTCTTGCCCGAATTTTCCCCTTAAAACAGATTCGTAGCTTAATTCCAAACCAGTCTTGCCAATATAATCATTCAAGTTATAGCCATCCTGGCTGTGCTGGTCTAATTCTTTTTCCGTTATTTTTCCTTCGTAGCCCAAGATATGGGCAAAATCAACAGGGCTAAAATATTGCCGCTGGTCCTGAGCATCAATAGATAAGCCCGTAAATTGAGCTGCTTTAATCTTTAAATCAATGGCTTCTTCATAACTCAGGTTTTCTTTAATTAAAAGCGGATATTTAAAATTTTTTGGATATTTGGCTAAAAGATCTGCAATTGGCTGGCTGGCAATGTTTAAAATCTGGCTGATACTATTTATCTCTTCCAGTCTTTTATCATTATTTAATGACAAATCTTTGGGTAAAATCATGGCGTTGAAAATCGGCAAATTTTTCACTAATGGCTGGTTCTGGCTGTCATAAATCAAGCCTCTGGCCGCCGGCAAGATTTTTTCCCTGGTTCTGTTGGAGTCAGCCAAAAGCTGGTAATATTGGCCCTTGAAAATTTGCAAATACATTGTCCTGCCTAAAAGAATAAGCAGGCAGGCCATAACCAGATAGGAAAAAAAATTTATTTTGTTTTCACTTATAAATTTGCCTAAAAATCCATGGCCAGACTGGCTGATCTTTTCACCCTCTAAATTATCATCAAAAAAATCAGCCTCAATTTCTTGGGCTCGCCTGTATTCTCTATTAACAAATAAGTCTCTCATTTTTTTATTAAAAAGACTAAATTTAATTTTTTAATTGTTAATTTGGCAATGACAAAAATCAAACTGATCAAAGCCACATTAAGGATATTCTGCCACAAAAAATTTATTAAAAAAATGCTGTCAACTGAGATATAAATTCTAATCATCCCTAATAGATAGGCCAGATAATTAATTAAGACCAATAAGCAATTGTACAAAAAAGTGGCCATGACAATTAAAATTATATTGGTCAAATATGAAAAATTAATTAAAACATGCTTATATAAAAAATTAACCAGGCTTATTATTAGTAAAAATATGATTATTAATGAACCGAATGGCAAATATGAATAAAGGCCGGCAATTAAACCGATAATCACCGAGAAAATGAAACCCAGATTAAAGCCGGAAATAATGGTGATAAAAACTAAAAAAACCAATAAGATGTTCAGATTCGCAGTATAGCCAAAAACCATTAAAATGCTTTGCTGAATAAAAACCAAAAATAATGAGATAAATATGTAATAAAGATATTTAATCATAGAAATTAAATCTAATTAATAGCTTTTTGGCAAAATTACGCTTAAAATAGTAATTTCTTCATAATCAAGCAAAGGGCTGAGCGTCGCACTTTTAAACAATTCGTTTTCCTGGCTGATAATACGGTTTATCTTGCCTAAGATTAGCCCACGAGGTATGTTTTTTTCTAAGCCTGAAGTAATGAATAAATCACCTTCTTTTATTTCTAAATCTTGAGGAATTAATTCTACTTTTATGCTTAAGCCGTACTCGCCGATTGCCATGCCCGTTGTTTTATTATTAGCCAGCGTGCTGACGGCCAATTCGCTCATTTTGTCAGTAATCAGTAAAACCGTCGCTAAATGGTCACTAGCGGCAATGACCTTGCCGACAATAATACCATTATCAACAACTACGGGATAACCCTCGGCAATACCATCCAATTTGCCTTTATCAAGCAATAAGGTATTCAAACGATCCTGATCACGGCCAATAACTTTAGCCAGGACAAGATCATAATTCTGGCTGGTTTTAAAATTTAAAGTCGTTCTTAATTTTTCATTTTCTGTTTTATAATCATTGAGCTGGGTATTGGCAAAAAGCAGCTCATCATACTGGCGTTTTAATTCAATATTTTCCTTTTTTAAATTTTGCGCTTCCTGATAATTTATAAACGAATATTTTAATTTGGTCAAAAAGGCATAAGTCTGATGCTGGGACTCATTTAAAATTCCCATGATGAAATTTTCAGGCGCTGCTAAAATTCTTAAATAATGGAAAAAAATAAGCAGTATGATAACTGCCAAAATATAAATTTTTAGATATTGATTTTTTTTCTTTTCAATCATAATTTAAGCTCCACGAGCTTAGGCCCGTGGATTACATTTTTGAACTTTGCTCCATGGTTGAAGGCGAGGCAACATTTTTAAGCAAAGGCAGATCATCAAGCAAATAGCCGGTGCCTCTGACTACAGCAGTTAAGGGATCATCAGCCACAAAAACCGGAATTTGAGTGGCTCGGGAAATGGCAATGTCTAGAGATTTTAAAAGCGCGCCGCCGCCAGTTAGCAGGATGCCTCTCTCATAAATATCTGCCACTAATTCCGGCGGAGTAATTTCCAGGGTAGCTTTGACATTATCAATAATTATTCTGACAGATTTTGCCAAGGCTTCCCTGATCTGGCTGTCATTAACAATAATTTCTTTGGGCAGGCCAGTCACCAAATCACGGCCTCTCATCTGGGCTTCAAGGGGCTGCTTTAATTCTGCGGCTGAACCGATTTTAATTTTAATTTCTTCAGCAACTTTTTCGCCTAAAAGCAAGTTGAATTTGCTGCGCGCATATTGAATAATATTTTTGTTCATTTCATCACCGGCGATTTTTATAGTTTTCCAGGTCACAACGCCGCCTAAAGAAATTACTGCTATCTCAGAAGTACCGCCGCCAATATCAACAATCATATTGCCCAAAGCTTCTTCAATCGGCAAACGGCAACCGATGGCCGCTGCCATTGATTCTTCAACCAGATAAACCTCGCGCGCACCGGCAGAATAAGCCGCATCTTCAACTGCTTTTCTTTCCACTTCAGTAATATCCAATGGCACCCCTATAACTACTCTTGGTCGAGGCAGCAAATTAAAGCCTTCAGCATGGATTTTATCAATGAAATATTTAAGCATTTTCTCAGTCACTTCAAAATCAGAAATTACGCCGTCAACCAAAGGTTTAATCGCAATAATATGGGCCGGAGTTTTGCCGACCATTTTTTTGGCTTCACCGCCCACTGCTAAAATCTGATCAGTTTTAGAATTAATGGCCACGACTGATGGCTCATTAATCACAATCCCCTTATCTTTGACATAAACTAAAGTATTGGCAGTGCCTAAGTCAATGCCAATATCTTTGGAAAATCTGCCTAGAATTCTATCAAAAATCATAATGATACTAATTTACAAATATTATACTAATGATACAAATAGTTCCCCTGTTTTAATTCCAGATACCTGTCCATTTTACCTTTCTTACCTGTCATCCGACCTGTCTGCCATAGCTTAAGCGGAGGCAGAAGCTTTAGCGTAGGATGACCCCTTTTACCCTTCTTTCTCTTTTTACTCTTTTAAATTAATCCTTTAAGGTATTTTATCAGTTTATCCAGCTTAACTATTTCCAGCTTATCAGAATTTCTCGGCTTTATTTCCACGCTTTTAGCTTGCAAAGTTTTTGCGCTTAAAACAAGCCTGAACGGAATACCGATTAAATCACTGTCTTTTAATTTAATTCCAGCTGATTCTTCCCTATCATCATATAGCACTTCAAAGCCAGCTTTAACCAGCTCATTATATAACTTGTCCCCATTTTTTGCAAGTTCCTTTTCTGAACCTAAAGTCAGTAAATGCAGGGCAAAAGGAGCCACTTCTTGGGGCCAAATAATACCCTTATTATCATGATGAATTTCAACTATAGTCCCCATAAGTCTGCCCAAACCCATACCATAACAACCCATAGTAATAATAACTTCCTGCCCCTCGCTATTATTTACTTTTAAATCAAAAGGAAGTGAGTATTTTGTCTTAAGCTTAAAAATATTGCCTGTTTCAATGGCCTTGGCTTCTTTAAAATCTTTAACAGTCAGATTGCAGGTTTCACATTTAGTTATAACCTCAATAATTTCTTTATTATAAGCAATTTTACATTTTGGGCAGATATAAATTGTATCTTCACCGGCTGGCGTGACTGTTTGAAATTCATGTGAATATTTTGAGAATGAAGATCCAGAAGCCAAAGTCAGATATGTTTCTGCTCTAATCCCTGCTCTTTGAAAAATCTTAAAATAAGCATCTTTAGCTTTTTCATAATATTCATCCAAATCTTTTTCGTCTAAATGGAAAGAATAAAGGTCTTTCATGACAAATTCCCTGCCACGCAAAATGCCGGACTTTGAACGCAATTCCATTCTGAATTTATTTTGAAATTGATAAATATAGACCGGTAAATCTTTGTAGGAATTGATGAATTTTTTCATTAATGGCACAACCACTTCTTCATGAGTCGGTCCCAGCGCAAATTCATGGCCGCTTGAATCTTTAACTTTGTATAAATCATCCATGCTTGACCAACGGCCTGTTTTTTCCCAATTATCTTTAGGATGCAATGAGGGCATCACAATTTCCTGGCCGCCAATATTATTCATTTCTTCACGAATAATATTCTCAAGCTTTTTAAAAACTCTTAAGCCCAGTGGCAATAGAGTATAGACGCCGGCTGCCAATTTATCAATAAAGCCTGCCCTAATTAATAATTGGGCATTAAGGCTTTTTTCCTCCTCCCCTATTTCTTTTTTAGTTTTGGTAAATAAAAATGATTGTTTCATATTTTTATGCTTGGTTTAGATTTATAGCCCATGAAAAATATTTCTAAGATGACAAAGGCCAGAATTAAGAAAAAAATGTTTCTCCAGATTAACAAATTAGCGCTTTTTAAAAACAAGCTGATGACTATTAACAAAGAAAACCAAACTGCCTGGCGGAATGAGGTAATAACTTTTCTGAAGATTAAATGCTCTGAGGTAAAAAATATCCTGGCAATCAGGCCAATTATGGAAAAAATCCCGATTAAAGTCAGCAATAAGCTGAAATAAAACAAAATTAATGCTAACAGATTGGCCTTTGTCGGATCAAAAAAATAAACTACTGCTAAAAAAGCAAAAAAGCAGGCAATGGTGCATAAAAGCATTAAAATAATATAAGATCTTAATGTCATAATTATGACTTAGTATATTAAGTAGGGATACTAATTTACGAATATTATACGAATAATACTAATTGGAACCGTATGAAAATTTGAGAACTATTAGTATATTTTGCCTGCCTGCCCTGCCTACCGGCAGGCAGGCGGCAGGCAGGTATTGAATTCGTACATTAGTATCCAAATATAGATAATGGCGTTTTACCAAATTTAGGCAAATACGGCACTAAAACAAAAAAACGCTAAGAACAAGTTAGCTTAATTTTAGCAAATTTATATAAATTTAGCAATTGCCAAAATGGCCCAAGAACATTATTTAAATACCTTAATTTTCTTAAATTAACTAAATAAAAAACACCACGCAACGCGTGACGTTTTTGCAATAAAATCAATTTATACAAATTAGCTTTGGCTAGCTTGCATCTTCTGCACTTTAATCTCCAGATCCGCTAATTGCTTTTTCATAATTTCAATATCGCGATAAGCAGCTGAGATATCCTCGCCTTCAAACGTTTCTATATTATCTAGCCTTTCTTTAATTTCTTTTAATTCAAGCCTAATATCAGCCAATTCCTGTTTAATTGGAACCAATAGATCTTCAAACGTAGATAGAACTCTTATTTCCATTTGTTTTAAGTCTTCTTTAGTCGCAAAACGGTCCAAGTCTTCTTTGGTCGCAAAACGGTCCAAATCTTCTTTGTTAGCAAAACCATCCAAATCTTCTTTGGTCGCAAAACGGTCCAAATCTTCTTTGTTAGCGGCATTGTCTTTAATAAAAGTTACAATGTCTAATATATCTTTTATATTTTGTTCCTGGCTATTGTCCATAAAATTTATTTTTCTTTATACTAACAGTATACGATTTAATTATTTAATAGTCAAAATTGCGCAAATCACTATAAATAATTTGCTATGTTAAATTAACCGCTATATTACCAGCCTGATATCCTTGATAAAATCTGGGCTAAACTTGGCGTTTATTTTCTCAAGGATTTCTGCTTTTCTAAAATTCATTTCCTGGGCCATCACAGAACTTAAGCAAGCCACTGTCAGGATATTATTTTTAATATATAATGGTTTAATTTTTTTACCAAGATTAGAGCCGAATATTTTAATAATAATCTCTTTAAATTCTTCAATTATTAAAGAGGTTTTAACCTGTTGGCTAAAACCTTGCTGAGTAATCCGTTTAGATAAAAATTTACTTATGTGTTCCATAAGCTTGCTTGTAAAACAATAGTAATAGATTGTAATACAATTGTCTTACAATTTATTACCATATCTTACAACAATAAAACAAATAAAAAGCCTAAAAACGATTTATTTAATATTTGTTTTTAGCTGACCCAGGACTGTATTAATTGCCTGCGCAATTGCTAAATCATCTGCTTTTAATTTTTCAACTTCTTTTTGCAAAGACATGTTGTTTATAAATAAAAAAACATTGCTCAAAACCAAAGCGCCTAAAATAAAAATTATTAGAACTTGAAGCCAGTCTATTCTATTTCCCTCTTTATTAATTAATTTCATAATTTTCTAATTAGTAGATTAGTAATAAATTAGCTGATTAGTAACCTTTATTTTTCATAGACCACAAAAATCGTTATCACATCCCCTTCTGTCCAGGTACCGCCCAATTTATCCACTCTGATAGCCGAGCCGTCATATTCAATCCTGTTTTCCGTATTAGTACTCCAAAAATCCTGATCGCCATAAACATTGCCGCTGACCACATAATGAACGCCATGCAAACTGGCAATTTTGTCTTTTGTGGCTTTTGCCCATGATTCTGAAAAATATGTATTTGTAACATCATCGCTGGTTATTGTATGCCTGATTAGATCAGAAGCTAAAAATTCGTTGTCATTTGTCTTTAAATAATTTGAGGCTAAATCTCCTGTTGTTTTTAAACTTTGATCAAAAATGAATTGCGTATTAGTGGCATCCCAGATTAAATTGCCATAGTTGCTGCCCATATTGCCAAAAGATATCAAATTATAAATAGTATCGCTGCCTGAAACAGAAGAAGCCGCATTCCAAATTTTTAGAGGGTAAGTTGTGTTATTATTACTGTTAAAAAGTCCGGCAATAATTCCGTCACCGCTAGTATAATTGTTTAAAACTAATAATGAAGCCAGGCCTGAAATACCGCCTCTGCTGTTTATAACCATCTTATCAGGGTTGTCTGTTGCTCTGGCAATAATGTCTCCTAAATTTAAAAGCTGGCTTTTATAAATAACTAGACTGTCCAAAATGCCTTTATAAAAATTACCGGACGAATCTTTGCCAATGTATAAATCAGCCGCATTATCCAGACTGCCGGTTACACTGGTAATATTTTGGATGTATGTTAATGAACCATCATAAGCCATAGTGACATTACTGGAACGATCAAAGGCAATTAAAACATGATGCCACTTGCCATCATTTAAAGCATATCCGCCTGCTACATTTGTGCTATAAGTATTGGTGCCATCTCCGATAAAAAAACCGATTTTATTATTAGAATCAAAATAAACTTCATAGCCGGCATCCCCGCTTCTTTTGGAAATAATCCTTTTATTTGTCTGGTCACTTGAATCTGCTTTGAGATAAAATTCCAGAGAAAAATTATCAGTGCCCATATTTAAATTAGCGCTGTCTGTCAAAGTCAGATAATCTGAAAGTCCGTTAAATCCCAAACCATAGCCATAATATCCTTTTTGCCAGGTTGTGCCTGTAATCGTAGGATCATCAGCCAGGGTAATATTTGAGGTAGTTGTCCCCTGCCCTTCGGCAAAGGCCAGGCCGACTGCCTTGCTATCATTGCTAAAATAAACCGGATCTGCCTTATCTTTTTCATTAGTACTGGCTGGCAAGCCGATTAAACTGCCGACAGGCGAAGAAATATTGCCATCGCTCAAATTATTAGCCACATAAAGATTTTCAAATGCAGAATTAAAATGATTTTTGACTTCTGCAGGCGTTAAAACATCATCATAAATAGCGACACTATCAATTTCACCATCAAGTGAAGTATTTGGGCTGCCTGCTGAACCAAGATAGAATTTATCAAACCTGCTTATGTCTAAATTTGAATATGCAGTACTTAAGGCAAATTGCCCGTCACCATAAAAAGATACATTCCCTGAATCCCAGGCAATTACAACATAATGCCAGCTAGTATCCGGGATACTGCCCAGAGGAATCTTTGTGTCTCCTACCTTGAAATACATATCGCTCTGATTTTCTTTGGCAAACACAATTTCATTGGAAGTGCTTTCCGCCAGTCTAAAAGCATAATTATCAGCTGAGGCGGTTATATCATTAAATTTTACCCAAAACTCAATTGAACCCTGAGTTGATGATAAGCCGGGATCTGCAAAAGACACTGAATCGCCATCAGCGCCAAATTTCATGCCATAGCCAATATAGCCTGAATTTGTCCAGTCAGCATTGCCATTGACAGTACCATTGGCATTGCCAGCCAGATCCGTGACAGTGGAACCGACAGAATCAGAAAAATCATAGGCTAATTTTTTATTTTCATCACTATAATGCGTGTAATCCTGCGAATTTGCGCGATTTGCTAAATAAGGCATTTGATTCGGCAGATAAGTTTCAGCGCTGAATTTAATACGCTGATAAAAATTATCCCAGGCCAGATAGCCCTCGCCTGTATTTTCATCATCGCTAGATTCAAGATAAATTGTGTGGGTTGTAATTTTGTTGCTATGGATATTTTGCCTATTGTCATCTGCATATATTCTTTTTATTTCATCCGGGCTTAAAGCTCTATTAAAAACTTTAACTTCATCAAATTGTCCCCTGGCATAATTGGCCGCATAATTGCCGATATTAAATGCGCCGGTCAAATTTTCCATGCCAGCATATGATGAGCTGTTGCTTTCATTGACAGTATCATCAACTTCTATTCCATTAATATATAATTTTATTCCGGCCGATGTTTTTGAACTATCATAAGTCGCAATCACATTAGCCCACTCCCCTTCATAGCTTGTTAAGGCGGTATTAAACATTCTACCCAAATAAGTATTGGTCTGGCTTTGATCAATCAGCTGCAGATTAATCTTATCATCAGCATTAATATAAAATTTATATTCGTCATCAGCAGAACCTGTGCCTTTGCTGGCAATTATAAAATTAGTGGCTTCATCCATTTTTATCCAGGCTGACAATGTGAAAGCCGAATCATCTGTGCCATTGCCAAAGCTTAATTTATCATCATCAGCTACTGAAAAATATTGATTAAGACCATCAAGAGTCAAAACATCATTAGCAGCACTGGCGCTGTTTTCCAATGTTCCAGTTAAACCATTGGGGCTGCTATCATCTGAATTCCCATTAAAGCCATAATCTGCGACCAAAGAACTATCTATAATTTTTGGCACGCTCAAATTTCCGGTCATTTCACCGCCTTCAATCTGAACAAAATCTGCAGATCCCTTGCCATTCAATTTGTCAGCATTCATGGCATAAGGCGTAGCTGTAAATCTTTTTCTGGGCAAAAATACTTCTTCAAAAGTGCCATTAGCGTCATAATCCAATTCAACTTGCAAATAAAAACTGTCAGTGGAAAATGTTACGCCGCCATTGGAAGCGCAAGTGCCGACCCAGTTGCCGCACAACGAATTTAATTCAACTGTAAAAATGCCGTCATTCACCTGAACTTTACTGCCGCTTGTGCCTTGATTTGTGCCATCCCAATTTTCCGCCCAAAGAAGGTTTCCGCTGGTAGCTTGGCTGTATATCCTAAAACGCATATCATAAAGTCCGTCCGGCGGAGGCACTCCGTCGGCATTGGTTATTTTACCCTGATAGGTCAAAGTATCACGGATGCCTTCAGTCGCAAAAATTGTATTTCTATAAATAAAATAAAGATAGCCTATTATTAAGGCAATCTGCAGGCCGATTACAAAAATAATCAAAAATGATTTTAAAGACCTTTTAATACTGCTAAAAAATATCCCTAAAAATTTAGGCCTGTTACCCCCAGCCCTTTTAGCTCCTCCCTGCGCTATTTTTTTATTTTTCTTTAACATAAGCAAATTAAAAGTTGCCCACGGCTGTAACAGTAACTGTTTGGGCATAAGAGCCTGCTTCTGTCGTACCAGTTATGACAGCGGCATGGCATAAGGTCGTTGAATCAGAACTGATCGGCCCTGTAGCAGAAGCAAATGATTGATCGCTGGTTAATAAAACTGAAGCTGGCATAGCTGTAGCCAATTGATTGGCTAAATTACTGCAAGCAGAGCCTGAATTATTTTGTGTAATTGTTTCACCGGCCTTTGAAGTTGAAACTCCGTATTCTTCTTCTGTAGAAACTCCTCCAATATTTGTCACTCCCACATCGCCATCAGCCACATCGCTTATTTGATTGGCGGCATTTCTCAGCATGCCATCTGCTCTAATATAGGCAGTATAGCCTAAGCTGCCATTGGTGCTAATTTGCGTATCATAATTGCAAGTGCTCAAGCCAGCAGCGCTGAAAGTGCCTAAACTGCAGTTTGCGGCTGACAATGACAGAGTTAAAGTTGCATCAACTGCGGCTGAGATATCAACTGTATCTTCCTGATCAATTATCCAATGGGTAAAATAAATTTCATTATTGCCGTCAATGTTATCCTGCCAAATGACATTGGGCAGATTGGTATTTCTTAGCACAATTTCAGGATAATCCGAAAAACTGTTGCCATTATCAGATAAATTATCTGTGCCTGCTACATCCCCCATTTTGGTCCAGCCAAGGCCTGGAGTCCATTTGCGAAAATATATTTCGTAATTATAAACGCTCACGGCTTCCCGCCAAACAATATTCGGAAAGCCCTGAGAGCTAAGTCCTATTTTGGGATATCTTGAAGCAGTTGCCGTGTTTGAGACATTATCATGCCCCAGAGTGCCATCCATTTTTGTCCAGCCAACACCCCCAGTCCATTTAGTGAAATAAATATCTCTAGTGCCTGTGGTGGCATCATCCCAGACAACGTTGGGTATGTTTGATTGGTCAAGTTTAAAATCAATGCTATCGGAATCGCCCAAGGTATTGGAAATATTTTCATAGCCTAAAGTGCCATCCATTTTTGTCCAGCCTGTGCCTGGCTGCCACTTGGTAAAAAATATCTCCCCATTTGCGCTTGTGACATCTCTCCAGATAATAATAGGAAAGCCTAATGAATCAAGACGCATTTTTGGCAAACCTGATGCAGATGAATTATTGGAAACATTATCCGCGCCTGGAGTACCGTCCATTTTGGTCCAGCCAACTCCCTGAGTCCATTTCTTAAAATAAATATCACCATTTCCTGTTAAATCAACAGACCAAGTAAGGCAAGGGTTATTTGAGGAATCAATCGCAAATTGTGCTAAATGTGAATTATTGCCGCTATCATTTGAAACATTATCAGTGCCTGGAGTACCATCCATTTTGGTCCAGCCAACTCCAAAAGTCCATTTACGGAAATAAATCTGCGTTTTACCATTAACAGGTTCTTCCCAAGCAATATAAGGATTATTATCATTATCTATGGCAAATTGAGTTGAGCCAGAATTTAAAGCCGTACCAGAAACATTATCAGTACCAGCCGACCCATCCATTTTTGTCCAGCAATCATCAATCCCAGCACCGCAGACACCTGAGCCGGCACCCACTGTCCATTTTCTAAAAAAAATTTCATAATTTCCAGTGGAATTATCCAGCCAGACTAAATAAGGAGTACCTGAATCTGTCAGTGAAAATTTTGGCAAAGTTGAGCTGCCAGAATCATTAGAAACGTTTTCTGAACCTTCACTGCCATCCATTTTTGTCCAGCAACCATTACCTCCACATCCAGTCGCTGTCCACTTGCTAAAAAAAATATCACTATTTCCAGTAGTACTATCAATCCAAATTGCATATGTATTATTATAAGCATCAGCCATAATTTGCGGTGCGATGGATGAGCCTGTATTATTGGAAATATTTTCACTAATATCTGTCCTGTCCATATTTTTCCAAGAGGCAAAAACTTCTTTGGTAAAAATCTGGCTGGTAACAATAATTACAATACCAAAGCAAAAAAGCCCAATTTTTCCTATTTTCCATTGGTTATTTAAATTAAAATACAATGGCTTTCTTTTAGTCACTAAATTCTTTCAATAAATTATTCTTAAAATTTATACTCTAAAAATTACCTACGACTGTAATCGTCACTGTCTGAGCATAAGCGCCTGCCGGGGTTGTGCCAGTGATCACTGCCGCATGGCATAAGGTAGTTGAATCAGCACTCACGGGCGCTGAAGAAGTGGCAAATGACTGGTCACTTGTTGTTAAAGCTGAACCTGGCATGGCAGTTGTCAACTGACCATCCAAAGTTGCACAATCAGAGCCTGAATCATTGTCTACTATCGTAGATGATGCATTTGTTGTAGAAATGCCATATTCTTCTTCTGTAGAAACTCCGCCGCTATTGGTTACACCCACGGTCGCATCTGCCACATTGGTTATGCTATTTGTGGCATTTCGCAAATTGCCGTCTGCTTTAATATACGCTGTATAGCCTGAATCAGCATTGGTGCTTACTTCTGTATCATAACTGCAGGTGCTTAAACCTGTTGTGCTTAATGTGCCTAAAGTGCAGGTAGAGGTAGATAAGGACAGAGTTAATGTTGGCTCAACTGTAGCCGAGATATTTACCTGGTTTAAGCCAACAACTATGGCTGCGCCGCCGCTATCTTCCTGGGTATCAGCATTGGTATCGCTGCCGCCCCAGGCATTATCAGCGCCCAAATCCCAGGTTGTAATAGCAAAAGAAGCTGAACCGGCAGTAGGATTGGTGATATGGTTATTTGAAATCGTAATAGTAATTTGGCCTGAAACCTGATCGCCTTCTGTTGTAATCGGAATTTGCAAATTTTGTCCACTCACACTGGCTGTCCCCTTGGTGATATCTGTGGTTGTATGAGTTTGAGTAACTGCCACATCACCGTTAACTACGTTAGAAATGACATAGCCTGCCGGAAAAGTAATTTTAATGCCATCCCCGCTATTTATATTGCCGTCAGGATTAAAAATAATCGTGGCATTTGTCGCTGCGCTGGCAGTGTAATTTGATAAAGTAATGCTCACCACGCTTATACCGCCGGCTAAGGCTGGCAAAGCAGTAAAAGTGTTTAATACCATCAATAAAACCGCCAGTACAATTGAAAAAAATTTAAAATGTTTGTTCATAACTTTTTTTATAAATTAATTTTATTCAATCTTTATTTTAATTATTTATTTTTTTAAAAATTTCCGACAACAGTGACAGTCACAACCTGGGCATAAGCGCCTGCAGGTGTTGTGCCCATAATAACAGCTGCATGGCACAAAGTCGTTGAATCAGCGCTCACTGGACTTGTCGCTGTGGCAAAAGACTGATCGCTGGTTGATAAGGCTGAACCGGGCATCGCAGTTGTTAATTGGCCATCTAAAGTTGCGCAATCTGTGCCTGAATCATTTTCCACTATTGTAGAAGATGCATTAGTCGTGGAAATGCCATATTCTTCTTCTGTAGAAACTCCGCCGCTATTAGTTACGCCCACGGTCGCATCAGCCACATTGGTTATGCTATTTGTGGCATTTCTCAAATTGCCGTCTGCTTTAATATAAGCTGTATAGCCTGAATCAGCGTTTGTGCTAACCTCAGTATCATAGCTGCAGGTGCTTAAACCGGTTGTGCTTAATGTACCCAAAGCGCAGGTCGTGCCTGACAAGGTTAAAGTTAAGGTTGGATCAACTGTGCCTGAAATATTAACCTGGTTTGTGCCAATCACTACCGCTGCATAAGAACTGTCTAATATTGTATCAGCATCAGCTCCAGTTCCCCCCCAAGCCTCATCAGCGCCTAAATCCCAAATTCCAAGTGTAATTTTCTGAGTGCCTGAAGATGAAGGCGTAGTAATATGGCTGTTGGCAATTGTAATCGTCACTGCTCCGCTGGGCGTATCACTTTCTGTGGTAATGGGAATTGCCAGTACATTTTGGAGGCCAATGCCACCTACGATTGCTGTTCCTTTAGTGATATCTGTGGCAGTATGCGCCTGAGTTACTGTCACGTCTCCATTGACAACTGGGGCAGTGGAAAGATCAGAATTATCAAACTGAACCGTTATCCCATCTCCAGTATTAATATTACCGTCTGGATCAAAGCTAACCGTTGTTGTGTTAATAGCTGTATTGACAGCTGAGACATTGTTCCCGCTGGCATCGTGATAAGTAACAGAAATATCGGCCAAACCGGCATTAGCGTAATTTTGGGCAAGACCACTTCCTCCTAAAATGATTACCATTGCCATAAAAATGTAAAAAAGCTTCGTTTTCTTAATCATAGATTAATTATTAATTATTTATTAAAATTATTAGATATTTTATTTTATAATCTCATATCTTAGCCAAATTTTAACTCATCCATATCACAATTATATCATAAATTCAGCCGTAAAAAAAGTTAGCCTGTGAATAAAATTTTAACCTGCTGAAATAAAATTCCGTCATAATGATGGCTTATCTTAATCTTTTTTATACTTTAATACACGTAAGTACGTATCAACAAATCTTAAAATTATAACCAAGATTAATGCTAAAATTACCATGATTAACGCCATCAGCCCCCAACTGGCTGCTTGATCATAAATTGTCTGAACTTCCCCGGTGACTTCTTTTTGTTGCAAACCCAATGATTTTTCAAAAAAATATTGGTATTTATTTTCTTTGGTCATTACGGACTGGGTTGGCTGAGTGGAAATATTTTTATTTAATTCTGTTTCTGGCACAATGCCGTAAACATTCACATCCGTCTGCCCATGACTTACGGATAAATAAAAAAAATTTATCAATATTGCCGCTAAACCAATTAAAATAATTTTACGCATATAATAACTCCCCAGCTTGATATAAGAAGAGGCTTTTAAGTATTAAAAGCCTCTTCTTTTCAAAGTCCTTATAAATTGGGATTAATACTTTTATTTCTTAGCTTTGCCGTATTTCTTCAAAATCCATTTGTTATATTTCTTGATAGCAAAATACAAGATTACAACAATAATGACTATTATTAACAAATTAACAATAATTATATTCCATGGGATTACCATGAATGTAGTTGAGGCTGTTAAAGTATTGCCTGCTGTGCCATAAGCCAAGCTTAAATCAGCGGTATAACTGCCAAAAGCAAAATTTTCTTTTTCCTGCATATATTTGCCCCAGAATGTGGTTGCGCCTACTGCATTAGGATCTTTTAACCAGCCAGCATCAAATTTTCTGATTTGGTCAGGCAGGACATTGCCACCTGCTTCATTGACAGCAACTTTGCCGGCAACAGCTCCCCACATGTTTTTAATCGTAATTGTTCCCATTGGCTTTAAATGGACATTACCGTCATTTTTTACTCTCACGCTAAAATCTACTGGCAGTGAACTAAAAGTTTTACCAGCTGTGCTGAATTCTGCAATTTGCGCGCTTTCTTTAATTTCACCTGCAATTCTAACCAAAATCAAAGTGCCAATACGGCTGGCAATAGATACTTGAGAACCTGCATTGGCAGCTTCCGGAGGCGCAGTGCTCAAAAATATAGCAGCATAATGACCGCCTGGCCCGGCATAATTAGGTACGATAATTGAAAAAGGCACTTCCACTGTAGAACCTGCTGGAACAGTGATACTCTGGAATGGAAACTTTATCCAGGTAGCTAAATCCACGTCTTCACCTGTAAAAGATGGTTCTCCTGCTTCACCGCCTGCCACAAATCGTTCTGCTGATAAGTAATAAGTGGCTGCTGCCGCACCTTCATTACGAACCTTAATTGATTGATTTATCACATCGCCTTTCGCAGCGTCAATCTCAATTATAGGCGGTGATACTGTAACAGCAGAACTTGCTAAAGGCAGAAGTAAGCCGACAGCAAGCAGGGCAATTACCAATGAGAAAATTTTTGTTTTCATATTTTTCCCCTCACCCTCCATTGCTTAAAGCAGCGGAGGGCAAATTTAATTTTTATAATTTATTTTAATTATTTATTTTAAAAATTACCAACAACTGTAATTGTCACAACCTGAGCATAAGCGCCTGCAGGTGTTGTGCCCATAATAACAGCGGCATGACACAAAGTCGTTGAATCAGCGCTCACTGGACTTGTCGCTGTGGCAAAAGACTGATCGCTGGTTGATAAGGCTGAACCCGGCATCGCAGTTGTTAATTGGCCAGCTAAAGTTGCGCAATCAGAGCCTGAATCATTGTCCACTATTGTAGAAGATGCATTTGTTGTGGAAATACCGTATTCTTCTTCTGTGGAAACACCGCCGCTATTAGCTACGCCCACGGTTGCGTCAGCAACATTGGTTATGCTATTTGTGGCATTTCTCAAATTGCCGTCTGCTTTAATATAAGCTGTATAGCCTGAATCAGCGTTTGTGCTAACCTCAGTATCATAGCTGCAGGTGCTTAAACCGGTTGTGCTTAATGTACCCAAAGCGCAGGTCGTGCCTGACAAGGTTAAAGTTAAGGTTGGATCAACTGTGCCTGAAATATTAACCTGGTTTGTGCCAATCACTACTGCCGCATAAGAACCATCTAAGACTGAATCAGCATTTTCGCCAGTGCCGCCAAAAGCATTGTCAGCGCCTAAATCATAGAGAACAATTGTGATTTTATAGGTGCCTGATGTAGTAGGGGTTGTAATGTGACTATTGGAAATAGTAACCGTCACTGCGCCACTCGGCGTGTCGCTTTGGGTGGTAATTGGGATTAAAACGCTTTGGATAACTCGAACCGCAGTACCTTTTATTATATCTGTGCCGCTATTTGCCTGGGTGATAGCAACATCACCGTTAACAACGCTAGCAACGCCAAAATTATCTTGGAATTGAATCTCTAAAGCATCTCCTGTGCTGAGATTGCCATCGGGATCAAAGCTAATTGTGGTTGTGTTAACAACCGTATTAACTGCTGAGATATTATTTCCGCTGCCATCATGCAATGTAACGGAAACTGCGCTTAACCCGGCGTTAGCGACATTTTCTGCAAAAAACCCTCCCCCTAAAATTGTCACTATTGCCATAAAAATGTAAAATAGTTTTGCTTTCTTTACCATAGTTTAATCTTCATTTGTTAATTAAAAAATACTAAAAGATTTAGTATTTAGATATTTTAAATATTTATTTTCCTGACTATTTCTTAAAATAAAATTCAAAGCTAAATCCATTGCTAAAATTTAGATTAAATAATTATTATATGTTTTTATTATAACATAAAAACATATAACTAACTATGATTTTAACCTGTGGAAAAGTCATGCCTAAAAAACTGGAATAAATTCATAAGTCAAAGTAGCGCCATAATTGCCAGCGTTTGTTTCAGGAGCAATATTCACAATTACCGAAACAGTAAAATCAGTCTGGTAAGAAAAACTTAATGACTGGGCAATAATATCACCGTCGTTATAAGCAAATTTATTTGTTGTATTATAATTTGGCGTTGCCCAACCAATCCCGCCCAAAGGGTCTGAGCCGATTAAAGGCACAGAATTACTCACTAAATTAATGCCAAATTGTTCAGTCCCCGGCTCAGAATCTGCAGCGACACTGCCTATTGGAGTGACGGCATGTTCCGAACTATGCAAAGATTCACCGATTATTTTTATAGTATAACCAGCTTTGGAATTTGTGTATGCTGAAAAAGTATGGCTGGAATAGGCTGTTGACGACGGAGAAAGCTCTCCAAAATTTAAACTGACTAACTGAACGCTAAATCCAATTGTCGGCTCAGCGCCAATGCCTGAAAAGCTTGGCTTTTCTTTAAAATTCATGCTTTGGGAATTGGCGCCAGCTTGATCTGTGAAATTTGAGTCAATTGCATAATTTTCTGAAGACAAAGCGCCTCCGCCTGAACTTAAATTATCCAGCCAGACTTTATAATTATTGCTGGACATGGCGGCTATTGCTTGTTTGCCAAAAGCCGCAAAACCAAACAATAAAAAAAGTATTAAAATTTTATTTAACTTGACCATGTTTATTTTTAGATTTTTCTATTTTTTTGCGCCCTTCTTTATTATCTTCTTTCTTAAAGCCAACAAAGCTGCAAAAAATAACAGAATTATTAAGAATACAAGCCAAAACCACCAGGGAATTTTTAATTCTTGTCTTGGCACGAATTTTTCTTTTAGCGTTAGAGAAACCTGTTCCGATGGTTCTGAATTAAGCCCATTTATACTGGCAATAGCGTATAAAGTATAACGGCCCGGCTCTAAAATTTTTTCTAAACTAATCATCCATAATCCCTGTTCGCTTGCTTTAGTTGAAACAATTATTTCAGGCGAGGCTGCTAAGTGCAGAGTAACAAGGGAATTTTTCTCAGCCCGTCCGGTTATCATTAGCACATTTTTTACAAAAAACCTGCCGATCTGTTCAGGCATTATAATATGATCGATAAAGGGAGGAGCCACTGCTTTAATAGCAGGCTGGATTAAATTATATGTTGCCGGTTCTTTGTTTATGACTGTAAAATTTTGCAAATCAATATAAGCTTCAATGGCATTGCCGGCATTGTCAACTGCACGTAAAGATAATATTTTGCCAAGTTTGTCTGATTCATTTAAAACATAAGGGCTTTGCGCCTTTTGCCACTCTCCATTATCAATTTTCATTTCATAATAAGCAACCCCGGAACTCTTATCCAAAGCTGAAAAATAGAGTTTATATTGCTTGCTGCCGTCTGCTAAAATTCCTGTCTCAATGCTGGGTTTAAAAAATTCCGGCGGAGAGGTATCAATCTTAACTTGATAATGCGCTGTCGGACCCCAGCCATCAATATATTTGACTTTAAGGTGAAAATACCAAAACCCATCAGCAATATTACTAAAAGCAAAAAGCTTATCCTGGCTGGAATAATAGCCAATGCTTGGATCAGCTAATGGATTTTGATCTA
This sequence comes from Patescibacteria group bacterium, assembly GCA_041651155.1. Lineage (NCBI taxonomy): Bacteria > Patescibacteria group bacterium. The sequence continues at coordinate 21,450 of JBAZJU010000008.1, forward strand.
AATTAAAAGTATAACCTAGGCCTTCATCGGCAACTTGCCAGGCAAACTGAGGTTGATTATTGGCATACCATTGATTTTGCTCAGGATGGCTTGGCGAACTAATTATTGGCGATGTTTTATTGGACGTTTCTGTAAAATTTTGTTCTGCGCATACAGGCAATGGGCAACTAAACGACCCTCCTCCGCAAGGAGGACACTGGCCACCAAAAACAGTAACTCTAACGCTTAAATTAGAGCTCAAAGGATTAGTAATATTATTATCAAGAGCTTTAAAAACAGCATAGTAAATCCCAGAATTTGTTGGTGCCCAACTAAATCTTGAAGTTGAAGTTATACCCGTAATAATTGGGTTTAAAGTTGCATTTTCCAGAGGTTCCAGGCTCAAAACAATATTATCATTATCTGGATCAGTGGCAGTTATATTAAATGTCAAAGTTTCGCCGGCATTAACTGTTTTTTCCGGGATTGGATCAAAGACAGGCTGATGGTTTTGTGGCGGAACTGGTTCTGAAACTCCAATACTTACTGTTAACGTAGAACTTTTTGATCCCAAGTCACTATCATCTACTGCGACAAATGAAGTTGTAAATACTCCCTTGCTTTGGGGTGTCCAATTGAAATCACCATAAACAATACTGGCGTTATTTGTAATGTTGGCCATCGTGGCATCTGCAGGAATATTCCAATTTAAATTGACAATATCATCATCAGGATCAGCGGCTTGAAGATGAAAACTTACTGTCTCCCCCAAATTAATTTGCTTATTGCCAACCGGCTGAAAAACCGGCGCCAAATTTGCCGGAGGTGGTGGTGGCGGCGCGCCAATGACATTAATTGTAATTCCCTGGCAACCGCTTAAATCAATTTGTTCTGTTTGATCCACTGCAATTAAATGCGAACCGGCAGCAAAGGAAATTGTTGAGGAGCCAACCTGAGAAGCTTTAAAAATCAAAGTGCCGAACAATGAATTAGAATTCACGGAATCAACCAAAACAAAGCCACCGACATTAATATGATTGCTGGAATTATTCAATTCCCTGCCAGGACTTTGATTTGGCCAAGCAGTACCCAAACTAAAATCGTTAATGGAAATGACATTGCCGCTTGTATAATCCAAAATTGCCCTGACTGTATTTAAAGCAGCGCCATTAGGCTCAACCATAATATCAACATAAATGGTATCTCCCACATAATAATCTGTTTTAGCTGAAATTAGCCTCATTATAGCACTCCCAGCTGCTTGGACTGGAATAATAGGCAAAATAAAACTAACTAGCAATAAAGATAGAATGATTTTTATTATTTTTTTCATAGATTGAAATAAGTAATAAGAAATAAGAAATATGGAATTGGAATTATTTAAATAATCATTTTTCACTTTTCCTTATTACCTATTTCCTATTACCTATTATTTCAATATATTCCATCCCAATGTGCTGCCAAACCCGATAAATCAAAATCATCAACAATACTATCTTCATTAAAATCAGCATAGCACCAATTTGCCTGCCAGTGATAAGCCAAACCAGCTAAATCAAAATCGTCTATTTTGCCATCATTATTTGTATCACCTGTTTTGCTACGTACCACTGTGGCGTTTAAAATATCGCTATTTTGGCCATAGCTATCGCGAGCAAAAATCAAAAAAAGATTATTCCCCAAAATCAAATTAACCAATGTATTCCAAGTTGTCTGAGTCGGATAATTAATAATTCCTGATAAATCATTAATCTGAATAATAGTATTGTCTGGCTTTGTCCCGCTTAAAGTTGCGGTTGGCAAAAAAATCGGGCATGCTCTAGCGTCTAGTGTTGGCATCGCTGGCCGAGGCGGATAAATATGTCCCCCTCCCGTTATAAAACCGTGCACTTCGTTTGAAGGGGCAAAAAGACTTTCTGTATCATAAACATAAACTTTAAAATAGTAATCCTCATTAACATCCAAATCATTAATTGTGTACGTTGTCTGCGTCCTGTTATTAAAGGTTGCCACCAGATCTCCGGTCAGGTTAGTTAAGCCTGGCGTTTCAGACATATAGACCTCGTAGCGTTCAAAATCTAAATCAATATTTTGCGTCCAATTTAAAATTGCTGAAAGTGTTTGGGTATATTCTGCTTCACTTAAAATAACTGGATTAGGCGGTGCTCCAGCTGTCTGGCCGCCCACGCCAATTTGATCAACAAAAATCGCTACTGCCAATTTGCCAGAGTCTCCATAATTTCCAGACAAAGTAATTATTTTTGAACCGATTGTGGCTGGATTAATGATCTGATGACTGCCGCCATTGGCGTTTAGGCCGATTCTAATTACGACTTTGTCATTTGGTAAAATATCGCCATTGGCATTATCAGTCGGGTGCATTAAATCTAGATGACTGCCAGAAATAGTTATCCCCCAATTAGTGGCATTGGCGCTTGAAGCTAAAGTTTCATTGGTTTCCAGGCCAGTTATAGGTCCATGCAATAAATCAATATCTGCGAAAGTAATTGCGGATAAATTAAACCCACTGTCAAAAATTATTCTTAAATATTGTCCGCTTTCACCTATTCCACCTGGCGTGTTAAATTTTATTTCATGATTTGCAGCCACCAAAGGCGCCTGTCGGTTCATTCTATCGCTCAAAGCGCTTAAACTGGAAGCCTTGGAATTTTCCGGCAACACAAAAATTATAGTGATTAAAAAAATACTAAAAATTATCCAAATTTTATTATTTCCTCTATGTTTAAACATTTTTATTTTATTTGAAATTTGGATTTTGTTATTTGAAATTTATATTTATATTATACCTTAAATATAAAAAAATTCCTAAAATAAAATTCGCAGATTCGCATTATTCGCCTGCCCGCCGTAGCTTTAGCGAAGGTGGGCAGATTCGCATTATCAAATCCTAAATTCACAAATTTCCCTAAAATCACAAAAGCTGCATTTGTGGTACTCAGGGCTGGCTGAAAACTGGCTAGATTTAATTTCTTCAATTGTGGTAATAAATTCATTTTCAAGCTTGTCTAATTCTTTGTCCGATCCTAAAAATGACAACTGAGAATTATTATCAATGTAATAAAATGTTAATTTGCCAACCGGATTCCCGCCTGTTATTTCTGGTAAATTCAAACAGGCAAATTGATATAAAAGTAATTGCGTTTTTTCATCTAAACTTAATTTATCTTTTGGCGAACCAGTCTTGTAATCAATTAATTCCACTGTTTTATCAGGCAATAAATCAATGCGATCAATAAATCCCCTAATTGTATAAAATTCATTTTTAGAACGAGACATTTTAATGTTAAAACCTTTTTCCAGACTAAGCGTATTTAAAATTTTATCCTTATTTTCTTCATAGAATAATTTTATGAATTCCCTGCCTTTTTTAAGATATTTTTCTTTATCCTCTTTATTATTAAACCATTCATCAATCCAGGAATCTGCAAAGATTTTTTTAAATTCTTCAAAACTGACCAGGTCGCCTATTTTTTTGCTTTCACCTTTGGAGCTAGTTTTAGGGCTAAATAAATCTGTTTGGGCACTTTGAATCTTTGAATTTGCTAAAACATAAAATTTCTGTAAAGCAGTATGCATGCTTTTGCCATAAGAAAATACGCCCTTGCCCAAAACCGGAATTTTAAATATATGGGCCAGTTTATACTGATAAGGACAGGTGCGAAAGGCCGTAATTTGGGAAAAAGAAAATTGGGTCGGCAAAGCAAAAACTTCTTTTTGTTTTTTCTTACTGGCAACCTGTATTTCTGCTTTATTGCCAATACTTTTTTCTGTAGCCTTGGAAACTTGCTGATCAAGCTTAAACCCTTTATTTGTTTGAGCTAATTCTGCCAAAAACTGAGAAATTTTCTTTTTTCGCGCGCCGCCATAATCATCTGCAGACGTTAAAAATAAGCCTTTTTTAGCGCGCGTCATTGCCACATAAAACAAACGTCTTTCTTCCTGCAAATGAAAATCTCCTTCTGGCAAAATATCTTTAACTAGTGGCTCGGGAATTTCAATAGGCTCTCCTCTTTTCACAGTTGGAAATCGCTGTTCAACTAAATTTGGAATAAAAACATATTCAAATTCCAGGCCCTTGGCAGAATGCACAGTCATAATTTTAATCACATCCGGCCCCATTTCCAGATCAAATTTCAATGGACCGCTTTCGCCTGATTCTAATTCCAGCTCCAGTTCAGCCATAAAATTCTGCAACGATGGATCACTGGCGCCTTCTTCAAAAGTTTTTATCCTGTTATAGAATTGGTTTAAATAATCAGCATTTTGCTTGGCCAAAGCTTCGTCAGCGCCCAAAATCTTGGCCAGATATTTGGAATCCTGCATAAAAGCCAGCATTATCTCGCCGACTGTTTTTTCGCGGGTTAAAGCAGAATGCTTTTGGATTAAAGATAAAAAGAAATTAATTTGCGAAACTGTTTCAGCAGAGATGCCGAAAATTGTAGAAGCTAATTTTAAGGCCTCGTATAAAGAAAAATTCTTCTTATTGGCAAAATGGCAAAGTTTGGTTAATTCCTCGTCAGAGATATTGACAATCGGCGAGCGCAACAGCCGAAAAACCGCCGGGCTTTCATGATAATTATCTAAAAGCTTAAAATAATTTAAAATATCCAGAATAATCGGCTTATTATATAAGCCGCGCAAAGCCACAAATTGGTAAGGCAGGTTTGTTTTGCGCAAAAAATTAATAAAGGTCGTGGCTGAATCATTGGCGCGAACTAAGATTGCAAAATCCGACCAATTTAATTCTTTATTCTTTTTTCTTAATTCTAAAATTTTATTTATCACTCCCCTTACCTCTTCATCAAGAGTTTTAAAATGCAAATGCTCAATTTCAGACACACATTTATTATTGGCCTTTAGTTGTTTTTTAATCTTTGAACCTTTTTGCGCCTCTAAACGGTTTGGATTATTTAATTGGATAAAATTGTAAGACAAATCCAAAATATCCTGGCAGGAGCGGTAATTTTCAGTTAAAACAATATTTTGTGCTTTAAGATAATCTTTTTGAAATTGCAAAATATTGGAGACGGAGGCGCCCCTAAATTTATAAATTGATTGGTCATCATCAGCCACAACTGTTAAATTAGCCTTCTCCCCTGCCAAAAGTTTGACCAAATTATACTGGGCAAAATTTGTGTCTTGGAATTCATCAACTAAAATGTATTCAAATTGTTTCTGATATTTTTGCAATATATTTTTGCGCTGTTTAAATAATCTTAAAGTGTAATTAATCAGATCTCCAAAATCAAAAGCATTATTATCCAAAAGTAATTGCTGATAAACATGATAAGCATTGGCAATTTCTTTTAAACGCCTGACTTCCTCAACTAATCCTTCGTCGCCCTGTTTTGTATCCAAATCCAATTCCCTTTTTTCTGCATAAGCCAGATAATCTTCTGGATAAATTTCCTCATCTTTACAGCGGGAAAAATGAGTTAATAGCGCATGAATAAATTTTGTGGGATTGCCTAATGGCTTATAATAATCCAAATCAAACTTATCCAAATTCTGCCTCACCAAAAGCCAGGCGCTCGTTTGATTTAGCAATTTAAAATCATTGCTTAAGCCAATATCCAGAGCATGTTGTTCCAAAATTTTCTGGCAAAAAGAATGAAAAGTGGAAATCCACAAATCAACATAACCATAAGGCAAAAGCTTATCTACTCTTTCCTGCATTTCCCCAGCTGCTTTGTCAGTAAAAGTTAAAGCCAAAATCGCATCGGTTTTCACATCTTTATCCAAAATCAAATGGCTGATTCTTTGGGTAATGACCATTGTTTTGCCAGTGCCTGCGCCTGCCACAATCAAAAGAGGACCATTGCCAAAGGTAATGGCTTTTTTCTGCTGGAGATTAAATTTAGGTTTATTTTCAGACATATTTAACTTAATTTTACAGGAAAAACTGAATTTAAACAATTTGATGTTATTTGAGGCTAAGCCTTGAACTAAAGCTTAACTTTCTGGAGTCTCAAATTACTTCAAGGCTTAGCCTCAAACGTAATCCAGTCAATTTGACCAAATTTGAAAATATTGCTTTAATAAAGACAACTTTGAACCTTAAAAAGGAGACGCAAAAATGCCACAAGAAAAGCAGAACAGAATAAAAGGAATTGGCTTGGTTTTAGCTTCTGAAGCAGCTATTCGGGAAATAGAAACTAAAGATAAAATTTTCCCCTCATCTTTCGTTCGTCCACCAAATTTTGACAAGGTTATGCCTGATCGGGGTAGCCCAATATCCGAAATAATTGATCCTGAAATGGCAAATTGGAAAAGAGACTGCGAAAAAAAGAAACGAAAAGCAAAGCCAAAAAAAGGAGGAAAATAGAGTGACAAATGAAGAACGTCGGGAATTTAAAAAAAAGTATAAGTCACAACCCTACACACCACCGCCTATAAAAAAACGTCACATTACTCAGACAACCTTCACAAAACAGATAGGAATTAACAAAGAAACAGCAAGGGAGCTGAAGGAGATTCAGGCTAAAGCCAAAAAGAAAAAAGGTAAGACCAGCTTTGCAAAGGATTTAAAGAAAGCCTTCAAAGTGGCTGAAAAGGTCCAAAAGCGGCTTAAAGAAATATCCAGAGTAGATGAAGACCGACTCCGCACCAGGATGACAATTTGATCTTTCAGGACGCCAAAGGAGGTTTAAAATGTCTGAGAAAAAAATCGATCGCTTGGGGCGAAAAGAAAATATCTGGCCCAGGAAGGAACTTGAACGAATTTTTGAATTAGCTAAACGAGATGAAATACGATGGGAAAAGATGCAAAAAATTGACGAATCCAAACTTCGCCAAAGAATCACTTTCCCTGGCTTTGAAAACTTATAAGGAGCTGAAAATGAGGAAAAAGCTTGACAGAGAGCAATTTCTAGGCCCCAAGGGTTCTGAATTAAGAAAGTTCATGGAGCGACCTGGCTGTTATTACCCAGGCTCGGATGGAATTGACGAAGAAACAGCAAGAAAGCTCAATGAGCACATAGATAAAGCTCATCGAGGCGAATTAAAAGGAGGATTCCCTAAAGAAGTGCTGGAAAGAGAAAAGCGACTCAAGTTTCCCAGAAAGAGAAAAAGTTTCAACAGAGATAAATTCCTCGGACCTCCGGGTTCTGAATTAAGAAAACTCATGATGCGACCTGGGCGTCTGGAGCTAGGTCCGGAAGGAATTGACGAAGAAACTGCCAAGAAACTAAATGAACTATTCGAAAAAGTCGAACGTGGCGAAGTCCCCGAAGGAATTCCACAGCACGTTCTTGAACGGGAAAAACAACTAAGATTCTGCTAGTGCAAAACTAAAAGGCGCCAATAAGCGCCTTTTAAAATTGGCTTTTGTGCTTGACAACCAGCTAAATTTTTGCTTAACTTAAAGCAAATTTAAACAAAGGTCTCCTTCGTCCCGCGGAGCGGGACTACGGCGGACCGAGGGGAGGGAAAAATGAGCGACATGTTGCTGGTTGAAGAACATCTTTGCCTAAACTGCAAAGAAACGTTCAGAATTGTGGTGATTGAAGAATCAGTCAAATTGACCAAAGAAGACAAGCGACTACTTAAAAATGACGGAATCTTTACTATCAAAAAAGGCAAAAAATTCGAATGCCCGAATTGCCTGCACAAAGTAGAAGTAAAATAAGTTCGCCGTCGCTTTGGCCTAGGCTTGCCTTGCAAAACAGGTCAAGACGGGTAAAGCTATAGCGACCGAAGGGAGGGAAAATGACAGAGCCAGATGAAAAATTTACAACCAAAGACATTGATTGTCCGAATTGCCACAAAACAAATCGCCTTGTAATCATTGAAAAAGGCCATGCGTTAAGTGAAAAATATCAAATCCTATTGACAAACGCCGGCTGCACAATCACTAATTCTGAATCAGAATTTGTCTGCAACCATTGCGACCAGAAAAATGAAATAAAATAATTTCCAGCAAAAAAGCCGTCCCGAAAGCGAGACGGCGTTTTTTATTGATTAATCCTTTTTTTGATCTCTTTATCCAATTTATGCAAATAAACTTTAAATAAACTCTTTTTCATTGGCACGCCAGTAATTTCTAAAAATCCCTGACCAGAAACCTTTTTACCATTACATTCCCCTTCTATCTTTATAGCGCCTTCCCAATAATTTAAAGGCCCGAAAACCATTTCTTGCTTTTTATTTATTGGCTGAACTTCTAATTTTATATCCCAGTCAGGCAAATAAATTTCATAGCCAAGTTGGTATGTCGCGCCAGTCTCATGGCTGGTATATTTATTTAGTCTTGGTTTTAAAAACATATTATCAGTTATTTTCTGGCGGCCATTTTTATCCAGCGAAGTTGCATGATAAATCTTATTCTGATCGCCATAAACAAAACAGATAATATCAACTCCGTTATTTAGCTGCAATGAAAACCAGGTCCATTTATCGCTTTTTGTCAGCGGTGTATTGGCCCATTGATGGTCCATCCAGGAAATCCCTGAAACTTCCAGCCATTTTTTATTGACATTAATCAGGCCTTTTGTTTTTAAACGGCTTAAAGAATAATAATACGTGGACTTTTCCACCAGATCAATAAAGCCCTTATTGTTAACTAAAAGGGGTTTTTTTGTCGCAGATAAATTCAGATCAATAAAATCATTGACAATTTTATAATTAAAAAGTTTTGTTTCCTCAATTAAGCAGGAATTGTCATATTGCGCCCAAAGCAAGGGCAAGGTAAAACTTTTTTTATCCACAAATGAAACCGGCATGATTTTGCTCCACTCTTTATGCTTTTTGTTGTCTGTCAGTAGATAATGGCTAAAATACCAGGCTTTAAAAGGCAATCTTTTGGCATAAGGAATGGCAACCTTTTTCGGCTTGGCCGCAAAAAGAGTGTTCATGTAGGAAAATTCCCTGCCGTCTTTTGTTTTTAAATGACCGTTAAAATACCACCATTCAATCGTATGATCATGCTTTTGCTCATCACGCGGAAATTTGAGGGGTTTAAATTTTTCTTTGGGCATAAATTTAAGTTTCTATATTATCAATTAATTCGGGGGAATTTAAACTCGTGTATTGCCAATTTTTTGGCAGGCCATGCTTCAAATGGTTATAAACCGTGTAATCATAATGGTTGTCCCAATCCTTCTGTTTTTTCAAATGGTTATCATGGAAACGGATGTAATGGTCGTAAAATTTTCTCTGCCACTTGAATTTAGGGTACGGCGTTCCATTTTTAAATTTTTGATTAAATAAATCTTGATACCGCTGAACATCAAATTTCCATACATATAATTCATGGGGATTTAATATGGGTAGTCCAATAATCTTACCTTTAAAAACATCCCCCATTCCCCGTAGGCCACACAATATTGTGTGGCCTACGGGGTTATTGGGATAATTATTTGTATAACCCATTATAATATTAATATTGCGAGAAACATTTCTTTTCAAAGATTTCATCACGTGCGAAATATCAAATTTATTGTTTGGTTCAATCATCAAATTCACATGATCATAAATAATTGAAAAGGCATATAATTTAAATCCTTTCAATACTTTACAAATCTTTAAATTCTCAATAAATAAATCACAAAAAATTTGCTCCTTAAAATATGGGTAATTATTTTTCGTCTTAAACACGACGTAATAAATCGCGCCCGGGAAACAAATTCGCCTTATGGAATTTTTATGCAACATCATTTTCTTCCTTTAAAAAATAATTCTTCAACTGCGAAATCTGCCAAATCAAAACCGTATTTAAAGTTAAAATTATTACAAATATTAAAATCAAGGAATTGCCGCCTAAAAATATACCGCCCATAATTGCCACAATTGAGGCGCCAATAATCGTCACTATATTATCCATGGCCACGCCAACCACAGCATCCCCTATTCTGCCATTGGGATGGACGGAAAAATTATGTACCACAATCATTTCACCTAGACAGCCAATAACACCGGCTAAAACACCGGCAATCACATAAGGCAAGTTGGTTATTTCACACAAAGTTTCAATTGAGCGAACCATGCTTTCAGCTGCCATCAAGATTGCCAAGCCGCTGATTAATAAATATCCCCAGATAATTAAATTACTCTTGGTTTTAAAATATCCTTCCTCTTCAACAATTTCTTCAACCGGACTTTTAGCTCTTTTAGTTTTCCTAAAATAATATAAAATAAAAATTCCCAAAAGCAAAATTAAAAAACCAACCGGCCTAATTAACTGGTAAAGATCAGATTCAATCCCAGCTGGTTTTATTTTTACCTGGCCAAAAATAACCATGCTTAAAGCAACTATTGCGGTTAGAATAGTCAGAGCCATTGAAATATTAATTGCAGTGTCAAATTCTGATAGCAATGGCTTGCGCTGATGATCTTTAATCGGCTTAACAGTTCCGCCAAATTTTAATTTGGGAAACATCAGGACACTAACGCCTTTGGCATTTGCTAAATTTTGCCGAAAAATGCACCAGGCAGCATGTCCAATATTATAAACATTTGAGCCAAAAGTTGTGGCCGCGGCAATTATGGCATAATTAATAGCTAAAGCAAAATCTGTTTGTCTTAAGCTAACGCTGACAAGAGCGGCCACAATGCCTAAAACCATATCAGGAAAGGCAGTGCCAAAAGATTGCAATAAGCCTCCGGCCAATTTTGTTCTTTCCGTTAAAACACCCGTTGTTTCTTCAATAATTTTGGCAGTCCCTCTTAAAATAAAGAATGCGCCCAATCCCAAAATAGCAACAACTGCAAATATTCTGATAAAAATATTATGCGGCTCCCCTAATAAATTCATGAGGTAAAAACGCAAAACAAAAGCGCCTGCCAATAAGACCAAAACATAAATTAAGTGATTTTTAAATAATTTCATGAGTCCCTAATTATTCAATTTATTATGGCTGTAAAATATCTTCTGTCCGGCCATTAATCGAAATAATAACTTGTTTAATACTGGTAAATTGTTTTAAAGTTGTCACAATCTGCGAATTAATGGCTGCCACGCGGCATGAACCTCCCACCTGAAATTCTAATTGCTTGTCAAAATCAACCCTAGCTACACCATCAACGATAGTCAATTTTTGAATTTTAACTCCGCTATTTATTGAAGTATAATAACCATTGGCTTTTTCCTCTTCAGTCGGACCTTTTAATAATTCCTCCAAAGCTGCCCTGGCAGTTGAAACTGTTTTGGCAATTTTACGATCAACTGGATAGACTAAACGGCAATCCATGGCATTTGGATTTTTCTTGGCATTGCCAAAAAAGACTTTAATCACTAATGTGGCGACACCTTTTAATTTTACTGGCAAACGAAATTCCTTTTGCAATTCTGGTAAGCCTGACGGATTATCATTCATAAAAACCAAAGTTCCTGCCTGGTCTTTATCAACTAAAAATTCCAAATTTGCTTTAAACGGTACAAAATCAGTTGTCATCCAATCACTCTGAGCTTGGGCAATGGCCGTGGCTATTTCTTTACCACTTTCGTCAAGCAATTTTACAGGAAAACTTGCTTCAAAATACCAGCCCGCTGCTTGCCCAGTGAGAATATATGGGCTAGCTATTTCTTCATTTGCCTTTGGGTTATCTACAATAATTTCTTTTACAGCCGGGACTGTATTGGAATTTTCTACTGGCTGATTAATATTTGCGCCAGGGCAAGGCGTAGTTGGCATTGGCGCGCTAGGCTGGCCATGTTTGGTCCACTCGCCATTTTGACAAATCCAATTATCTTCTCCGCTAAAAAAACGGACGCCTAAAATAATTCCGCCTAATACTATAATTAAAACAATGATAATTATTAAAATTTTTTGAGTCATAAACTTAAGGTTAATTTTTAATAACTAATTTATAATTTTTAAATAATTTCTAATGATCTAATGAGATAATTAAAACATTAATACATTATAAAATTCACCAAAAAATTATCCATTAAAAATTTCAATGGTTATTGTTCACCTTTTTCGCCAGCAAGTTGCCCGCAAGCTGCCTTTATATCCTGGCCAAAACGATAACGCTGTGTTACTTTAATTTTGCTCCTGATTAAAACTTCTTTAAACTTCTTTATTTTAAGGGCTGGCGAGGGTTTAAAGCCTTTCGTAGGATTGTAAGCAATTAAATTTACTACAAAAAGAGAGCTTGGCAAAAACCGCAATAACTCCACAAGTTCTTCAGCCTGTTTTTCTGAGTCATTATAATCATCAATCATTAGATATTCAAACATTACCTGCCTATTTGTTTTTTTAAGATAATAATCAACAATTTTTAAAATACTTTCAATTGGGTATGACTGGTTCATAGGGACAAGCTTGTCTCGCAACTCATTGTTTGGTGCGTGCAGAGAAATCGCCAAATTAATCTGCAATGGTTCGCCAGCCAGCATTTTAATGCCTTCAGTTATTCCAATCGTTGAAATAGAAATATGCCTGGCTCCGATATTCAGACTATCTTTATCATTTAAAATTTTAATAGCAGAAATCACATTGTCATAATTTAAAAATGGCTCGCCCATGCCCATAAAAACTAAATTGCTGACCCTCTCCCCTACTTTCTTTAAATCCCTAGCAAAGAATAAAACCTGATTGACAATTTCCCACTCAGTCAAATTTCTTTTAAATCCCATTTTGCCTGTTGCGCAAAAAAGACAGCCCAAAGGACAGCCGACTTGAGAAGACACACAAACCGTATTTCTGCCATCTTCATGCCGCAGTAAAACTGTTTCAATTTTAGAATCATCATTTAAAGTCAGCAAAGCCTTCTGGGATTCTTTTGTTTTAGTTTCAACAACTTTAGCTTTTATACTTAGTGGAAATTCTTTATTTAGTTTTTGGCGGATTTCTAAGGGCAAGTTGGTAGCCTTTTCCCAGTCATCAGCTAAATCTTTAAAAATAAAAGCATAAGCCTGTTTAATTCTATAAACTGGTTCGTTTTTTAAAATCTTATTTAATTTATCTAATTCCATAGTATAATCGTAGCTTATATATAAATTTAAGTAAACAAAAGGCCCTTTTCCATTCGGAGAAAAGGGCGCATTAATCGCGGGGAAATTCCCAGCAGATTAGCTTGTATTGCCCTTTGGCAGTTAAGTTATTTGGGTCGGCGAACTCAATTTTAGCCAGCTGCAGAGTTTTCAGCTTAAGGTCAGCCACAATTTTTGTTAAATCTGCTTTGTTTCCACTTAAATTCAGGCCAACATATTCTTTTTTTCCCAAAGTATAGATTTCAATACCTTTATCTAACTTGTCTTTGAGCTCAGCTGGTCTGCAGAGCATAAACATGACAAGCATAAGAACCTCCTTTTTTTGTTTGATTTGAATTTTAATTTAGCTGATTTTTGAAAAAATGTCAAGAAAAAGCTGACCCCTATTTAGAGTCAGCTTGTGGCAAAAATTCGCTGGCAATAGAACAATCTAATCTTTTTTCGCAGATATAGCCGCAATATAATTCACGCATGATCCAGCCGAATTTTTCAATAAAATCACTCGTTGCTTGTTGTTTGTCAACAATGTGTGCAAACCATTTGTGCTTGTCAATATGCTTTTTGATTATTGTGCTTTGAACGCTGGCCAGTTGTCTTAAGTTTGTGCAATGATCAAGCATATCGCACCTCCTGCAGATATTTTAAAACATAATTTAAAAAAAGAAAAGCGCTCCGACGTATTTGTCGAAGCGCTTGCATTTAATCCTAATAACCAGCGTACCAATCGCGCAGAATCAGTTCTGCCGGTTTATTCCAAACATCAAATCTATTGATGTCCTGAGCCGGATTCCAGTACCACATCCAGCCGTACATGCCTTTGAACCAAGGCTGATTGTAGGCGCTTTCCATAATCGCCTGATAGCAATCTGCCTGTTCTTGCAGATCAATTGTGCCACTCGGCGCCCACCAGGGTGAAATATTAGTGCCGTTTAAGCTCTGGTAGCCAAATTCCGTAAAGACAATGTCCTGGCCATACGCTTCCGCAAAGTTTTGCAAAGCGCTTATATATGGCTGCCAGGCTATCTTTAATTCTTCCACGGTTGGCGAGTAACTGCTGGTCAAAGGGAAATAGGCATCCACTCCAATGAAATCCAGAGCGTCCCACCAAACGACATTGAAATAACTGTCGTGATTGGCGCCGTAAGTCAGTTGTCCTGAAAAGCTTGTCCGGGCATTGGCTATTTCATCACGCCAGTTTGTTTCTCTGTGTTCAGTAGCTTTGAATTCAGTTCCAATCACAAATATCTCAACCTGATTTGCTTCTGCCAGATCAAGATAGTGGTTGAGAAACTGGCGATAACTTGCAAACCAGGCTTGCCAGTCGGCTTCTGAAGAAAAGGTAATTTCTCCGCGCCAGGCGCCTGATTGCACATCAACATGAGGTTTTAGCATTACACTTAGGCCAGAATCATGAATGTAGGTTATTATTTGGGCTAAACCAGCATCACTTGGAGTTTTACTGGAGATCGGGTATATGGTTGTAGAATTAATCGCATCCTGATATTGGGTAACCAGGACGGCGATAACTTCACATCCATCGGCTTTCATCTTGTCAACAGTTTGATTGGAGGTAAAATTCTGGTAATCATTGTACCACCATGAGGTGAGAGTACAGCCGCGCTGGAATGTTATACCATTGTCGCTTGGAATTACTCTGATGGCAAATTTTTGCGTGTCGCTAAACTCCCCATCAGTGACAGATACTTCAACTTTGTAATTACCTATCTGTGCAGATGTGGAAGTCCAAGTAATTTTGCCAGAAGCTGAATCAATGGTCATGCCAGTGGGAAAAGTTACCAGCGAATAAGTTAAAATGTCACCCTCCGGATCATCAGCACCCACAGTATAGGTATATTCAACCTCGGCTGTAGCAACTGTAACAGGGCCAGAAATAATTGACGGCCCTACGTTCGGCGGGGGTAATGTTACTTTCAGAGTATATTCCTGCCAGACCACTATTTTTCCATCACTAACTCTGAGTTTAACCTGCTGCTCCCCGACTTGTGTGTCATTAGGCAGCCAGGACACCAGACCAGTACTGGCATTAATGGTCATGCCAGCCGGTCCAACGTCTAAGCCATAAGTCAGAACATCATTGTCAGAATCTGTCGCGCTCAGAGCATAACCATACAGTTCGCCAGAAATCGCTGTAGTGATCGGCAATGAGGTTATAACTGGAGGTTGATTGTCTGCTGGCGGTATAATCGGCGGGATATAATTCGTGCTGTCGTCTCCGCCACCTCCGCCCGAAGAAACACAGGCTGTGAGTAATAACACCAGCGCAAGCACCCATAACGACGCAAATCTTACAATGTTTACTTTCATTTCTTTCCTCCTTTTCATGGTGTTTTGTGGTTGTAAAAGGTCGCTATTATTAATCTAATCTAATAACTATTCAGATAAAATGTCAAGCCACAAAAAAAAGCCGCAAAAAAAAGCACCCCGAACATGGAAGCGCTTTAATCTAGATTATTTTAATTTACTCAGCAATTTCTTCAAATTCCCAGCCATCATCACTTTTTTTGATACGGAAACTCTTGACTTCAGCGTCAGGATATTTTTCTTTTAAAAAATCCCGCACTTTTTTCATGTCTGTCAGATGCTTACTTGTTTCAGCTTCAGCCGAAACAAAAGCGCTTTGGCCGCCATAAGCTCCGCAATCTTCGTGCATGGTCAGAAAAAAGCGTCGTACTCCGTGTTTTTCATAAGACAAACGGATGCCATCAAGAATTAAGCCTGCTTGGCAGCCTTCCTGATTTTCAGCCACTACCTTACAGGATCCTGGCACTAAAATAATGTCTGTATCACCAGTATATCCATTTACTGAAAGCCAGTTAATAATTGCTGTCTGCAAGCGAAAATCCATGCAGCAGAGTAAAAAATTTTTACAGTTGTGTGACATATTTTTCACCTCCTAATTTAAATTATTAATTATTCGTTGGCATGAAATTGCTCTTGGCCAGGCAACTTTTTATATTTTCTTTTGCGCACGACTTTAAGGCGCGCTAATTCTTTTTCAATTTTAGCTGATAAGGCTGCAAATTCCTGATCATCAAAACTTTTTTCTTTTTGCAATTCCAAAGCTCGCACTCTTGCTTCTTCAGCTCGCTTTTCATCTATTTCTTCAGCATGCTCAGCAGAATCTGCTAAAATTGTTATCTTATTTGGTAAAACTTCAATAAAACCTCCGGAGACAGCCATTAATATTTCTTCTTTATCTTTGATAATTCGTAATTCTCCTGGAACTAAAACTGCAACCAGCGGAATATGTTCTGGCAAAATAGTAATCTCCCCCATTTGAGTAGGAATGCTGACCTGATTAGCTTCAGCTGAAAAAACATTCCTTTCCGGAGTAGTAATTTCAATTTTAATTTTTTTCTCCATATTTTAACTTGTCATGGTGAGCCCTTCGGCTAAGCTCAGGGCAGGCACTGAAAGTTTACAGTGAGCGTAGTCGAACTGAACCATTACATTAATTATTTTACTTCTTCAATCCCGCCCTTCATGTAAAACGCCTGTTCATTCTTATCATCATGCTTGCCCTCTAAAATTTCTTTAAAACCTCTAATCGTTTCTTTTAAAGAAACATATTTGCCTTCCGTGCCAGTAAAAGTTTCAGCCACAAAAAATGGCTGGGATAGAAATCTTTGGATTTTTCGAGCGCGTCCGACTGTAATTTTATCAACATCTGATAATTCTTCCATGCCCAAAATAGCAATAATATCCTGCAGATCTTTGTAGCGTTGTAATACTTTCTGCACACCGCGCGCTATTTCATAATGTTCCTGCCCCACGATCTTAGGGTCTAAAATTGTAGAGTTGGAATCCAGAGGATCCACCGCAGGATAAATACCTAATTCAGTTAAAGAGCGCGAAAGAACAACGGTAGAATCCAAATGGCCAAAAGTCGTGGCAGGCGCTGGATCAGTCAAATCATCAGCCGGCACATAAACAGCCTGCATGGATGTAATTGAACCCTTATCGGTGGAAGTAATTCTTTCCTGTAATTCACCCATTTCAGTGGCCAGAGTCGGCTGATAACCCACAGCTGAAGGAATGCGTCCTAAAAGCGCGGAAACTTCTGAACCTGCCTGAGTAAATCTAAAAATATTATCAATAAATAAAAGCACGTCTTGCTTGGCTTCATCGCGAAAATATTCAGCAATAGATAGTCCGGCCAAAGCTACGCGCAAACGATTTCCTGGCGGTTCATTCATTTGGCCAAAAACCAAAGAAGTTTTTTCCAGCACGCCAGATGCTTTCATATCCAGATATAAATCATTGCCTTCGCGTGAGCGTTCGCCGACACCGGCAAAAATAGAATAACCGCCGTGTTCTTTGGCTATATTCCTGATTAATTCCATGATGACCACAGTCTTGCCAACGCCAGCGCCGCCAAACATGCCGACTTTGCCGCCTTTAACAATCGGGCAAATCAAATCAATAACTTTAATGCCAGTTTCCAATATTTCTGCTTTGGTTGACTGATCTTTGAAAGCAGGCGCCGGCCTGTGAATCGGATATTTTTTCTTTGATGCAACTTCTTTGCCTTCATCTAGTGGCTGACCAAGCACGCTCAGCATACGGCCTAAGGTTTCTTCGCCGACTGGCACAGAAATTGGCGCTCCGGTATCAAGCACTTCTTGTTCTCGGCGCAAGCCATCAGTCGTGCCCATGGCTATTGCTCTGACTAAATTAGCGCCCAAATGCTGTTGAACTTCTAAAATTAAAATCTCATTACTTGGCAATTTGGTTTCTAAAGCATTATAAATACCTGGTAATTTTTCTAAAAACTCCACATCAACTACTGCGCCGATAATTTGTTTGATTGTACCTTTGTTCATATTGATTAAATTATTAAATTGTTAAATGATTAAATTGTTAATTGCTAAATTGATATTTGAATTTATTTTGTTTTTTGCCTTCGCAAACCGTAGTCCCGCTGGGCGGGACGAAGGTTTGAATTTTAGCATTTGTCATTACTCAAGGGCTGCTTTGCCTCCGGCGATTTCTGCAATTTCTCTGGTAATCGCTGCCTGCCTTAATTGGTTATATGCCAATGTTAATTCTGAAATCATATCACCGGCAGCTTCATTGGCATTTCTCATGGCCAGCATCCTGGCTGAATGTTCAGCAGCATTGCTTTCCAAAACCGCCTGATAAATCTGGACCTCAAGCAGCCTGGGCAATAATACATCTAAGATAATTTGCGGCTTGGGTTCAAATAAATACTCAAAACTTTCTTTCTTGTTTTCCTGAATAACGTCTCCAATCTCTCCTAAAAATTTATCTCTAATTGTTTTAATGGGTAATATTTGCTTTACTCTGGGCACTTGTTTTAAGGCTGAAACATAATCAGTATAAACCAAGGCAATCTGATCATATTTTTTCTGTAAAAAATCAGTTAAAATCATTTTTTGGATTGGTCTTATTTCTTCTGAGTCTTTTAAAATATCAGGCTTAATAAATTCAGCCGCAACCTTTTGTCCTGATCTGGACATTGCTCTCGCTCCTTTTTTACCTAAACAAATTAATTCAACCTCCAAATTTTCCTTAAGACTCTTTTGCTGTTTGATATATTCCACCGCAGTTTTAATCACTTGTTGGTTAAAAGATCCGCACAAACCGCGATTTGAAGTAATCAAAACAACTGCCATTTTTTTAATTTCCTTACGGTTTCTTAATAATGGGTGGCGCTGAATTTTAATTTTTTGCGCCACATTTAAAATTAACTGCCAAGCCAGACTGGAATATGGCCTAGTCGCCAGAACAGAATTAACAGCACGCCGCATTTTTGAAGATGCGACCATTTCCATGGCTTTGGTAATCTTTTTTGTATTGCCAATTGATTTTATTCTGTGCCTAATGTCCTTTGTATTTGGCATATTTGAATTATGAGATATGAATTATGAAATCTTTAATCTATCATCTATAATCTAAAATCTACAATCTATTTCACCAAGAAATCCAAGGTCTGTTTATACTCCTCAATTACTTTATTTAATTCTTTTACAATTTCTTCAGTTAATTCTTTTTTATCTGCGATTTGCTTTAATAATTTTTGGGAATTTAATTTTAGATATTTATGAAAACCAGTTTCAAAAATTTGCACTTTTTCTACAGGCACATCATCAAGCAACCCGTTAATACCGGCATAAATAATGGCAATTTCATGTTCAACAGCCATTGGCACGTATTGGTCTTGTTTTAAGATTTCCTGCATGCGCAAACCAAGGTTTAATTGTTTTTTGGTCGTTTCATCCAAATCAGAGCCAAACTGGGCAAAAGCAGCTATTTCCCGAAATTGAGCCATGTCTAGTTTTAATTTGCCGGCCACTTTTTTCATGGCCTTAACCTGGGCTGCTGAACCGACGCGCGAAACAGACAAGCCAGTATTTAATGCCGGGCGAATTCCCTGGTAAAAAAGATCCGATTCCAAATATATTTGGCCGTCAGTTATAGAAATTACATTAGTCGGAATATAGGCAGAAACATCTCCAGCCTGAGTTTCAATGATTGGCAAGGCTGTTAATGAACCGCCGCCATATTTGGCATTTAATTTAGCGGCTCTTTCTAATAAGCGGGAATGCAAATAAAAAATATCTCCTGGATATGCTTCACGTCCTGGCGGTCGTCGTAAAAGTAAAGAAATCTGACGATAAGCCACAGCATGTTTAGAAAGATCATCATAAATGACTAAGACATCCTTACCCTGATCCATAAAATATTCACCCATGGCGCAGCCCGCATAAGGCGCAATATATGATAAAGCAGCCGGATCAGAAGCGCCGGTCAGAACCACAATGGTATAATCCATGGCGCCGAATTTTTCCAGTTCAGCCACAATACGCGCTACTTTTGATTCTTTTTGCGCAATCGCGACATAAATGCAAATTACATCTTGTCCTTTTTGATTAATAATTGCATCAATCGCAATCGCAGTTTTGCCTGTCTGTCTGTCGCCAATAATTAGTTCGCGTTGGCCGCGGCCAATTGGAATCATGCTGTCAATGGCTTTGATTCCGGTTTGTAATGGCTGTCTGACTGGTTCGCGGGTAATTACTCTGGGAGCGATTTTTTCAACAGGATAATTTTTATCGCTTTTAATTTCGCCTTTGCCATCCAAAGCCTTGCCCAAGGGATTAATTACCCGGCCAATTAGCTTTTCACCAACAGGCACTGATAGAATCTTGCCGGTAGTTTTAACTTTATTGCCTTCTTTAATTTCCAAATAGTCGCCCAAAATTATAGCGCCGACAGTATCTTCCTCCAAATTCAAGGCTAAGCCATAGACAGGCTCTTTCTCTGTCTCAAATTCCAACATTTCAGCAGACATGCAGTCAGCCAAGCCGGAAATCCTAGCAATGCCATCACCTACCTCAATTACTGAGCCGGTCTTTTCAACTTTAGCTTTGGCTTTAAAATCTTTAATTTGGGTTCTAAGCGCTTCCAGTACAAAATCTTTTGTAGACATATAATTTAAATATGAATTATGAATTATGAACTATGAAATTATGATTTAAATTGATTCCTTAATAGCTCCAGTCTGGTCTTTATACTGTCATCATAAATAGTATCACCGATTTTAACAATCAAGCCGCCAAGCAAAGAAGCATCTGTCTGCTCAATAAAATTGATTTTTTTAACGCCTCTGGATTCCTTGAATTTTTTCTCTAAGCTTTCTTTTATTGCCTTATCAACAGCTTTAGCTGAAAATAATTCCACATCTAAAATTCCTTCCTGTTTTTTACTATACGTATCAAAAGCTGACACAATCTCATCAGCATTTTTTAAATTTTTATTTTTAACCAGATAACTAAATAAATTCTCAACTTTAAGCTTAATTTGTTTTTTGTCCAAATCTTTAGTTTCTTCATACAATGCCTGCGCAATTTTTTTAGCTGATATTTTTTTCATAAAATGGCTTTATGGCCTTATGGCTTAACGCCAATATCTTTTACCGCCTCATTAATTATTTTCTTATCAATTTCTTTGTTTAGTTCCACGGACAAAACTTTTTTTGTCGCCGCAACCACCAAATCACCTATTTCAGCCTTGACCTCGCCAACCATTTTGTCTTTTTCACTGGCTAATTGTATTTTCCCGCTGGCCACTAATTTTTCAATCTCTCCTTTGGCTTGACTTATCATCTGTCTTTTATTGTTTTCAGCTTCCTGGCTGGCTTTTTCTAAAATTAATTCCGATTCTTTTTTTGCTGCGTTTAAAGTTTTCAATCTGTCTCTTTCAGCCTGAGCCAGTTTTTCTTCAAAATTTTTGGCATCTTTCAGGCCATTTTCAATCTTAGCAGTTCTTTCTCTCATTATTTTCATTAAAGGTTTGAGCGCAAAAAACCACAAAACCACGGCCACTATCAAAAAATTAACTAATTGGGCAATAATAAGCTTTAAGTCCAGATGAAATGTTTGTATTAATGAATTCATAATGTTGATAAATAATAATAGAAAACTTATTACTACAGATTACAGATATTTACAGATTTACAAATTTTTGAGATTTTCATTAGTATTTCTGTATGAATCTGTAATCTGTAGTCAAAATAATTACTTGCTCAAGGAGGCAAATTTTGTCTCCTTGGTGTAAATAATCATTAGGAAATACTAAATGCGATTACTAACGCGTAAATAGCTACGGCTTCAGCAAAAGCAGCAGCTAAAAGCATTGGCACTAAAATTTTGCTCGCTGATTCAGGATTTCTACCAATTGATTCCATGGCTTTGGCGCCAATTTTGCCGATTGCCAAAGCTGGCGCGATTGAACCAATGCTAATGGCTAGAGCCTTTGCTATTAATGTTAAATCCATATTAACTTCCTTACATCTGCTTTGAATCGACTGATATTTTTTTGTTTAAAGTCGTTCGCCAGCAGAATTAAGAATTAAAAGTTAAAAACTAAGTTATTCCCTAATTCTTAATTCTAAATTCTTAATTCTAAATAATTTCAATGCTCTTCTTTAGTAGTTGCAATCGTCATATAAACCAGAGTCAAAATCGCAAAAATTAAAGCTTGAATCATACCTACAACTAATTCTAAGAACATAAAAGGTATTGGCACCAAAAACGCGAACAAAGCTGCCATGGATGCCAAAAGCACTTCGCCTGCAAAAATATTACCAAAAAGACGAAATGACAGCGAAGCAACCTTGGCAATCTCGCCTATTATTTCCACCAAGCCCACAAAGGCCTTAATTGGATTAACCAAAACTACGGTCGGTTCTTTAATTATCTTCTTGGGAATCTCTAAAAATGCTTTAATATTGATAAATTTATTAACGTAAGTCCACGTCCCGACCATGATCATGCCTACTATATTAGCGCCGATAACTGAGAATAACGCCAAGGCCAATGTTGTATTTAAATCAGCCGTGCCGCCGCGAAAAAATGGAATGAAAACCTTATGGCCTTCTTCCAGCGCGTAAAAACCGATTGAACCAATACCAGGCAATAGGCCGAGCCAATTATTCAATAAAATAAAAACAAATAACGCGAAAACAATGGGGAAAAATTTTAAAGTTTTTTCTCGGCTGCCAGTAACTGAATCACATAAATCTAAGGCTCCTTCCACAATAATTTCCATGGCATTCTGAATTCCTTTTGGTATTTTTTTTATTTTCCAATGCAGGACCAAAGAAACAATAACTACAATCATCACTACCAACCAGCTATTTAACAGCGAATTAGTCACCGTAAATCCGCCTAAATTAAAAACCGGCTCAGCAAATAAAGTCGGCTTTTCTCCAGTGCTAGCCTGGGCTTCACTAGTTGCAGCCGCATTATTTTCAAAATCAAATATATTTTGTCCTTGTTCACTATTTTCGGTCATCTTTTTTATTTATTTCTTTATTATTGAATTTTTCCATTTGCTTAATCGCCCCTGTCGCTTCTTTAACCATGCCAAACATGGAAATCGTAAAAGCCACAATCACCGTGGCTAAAAATAACCAGGGCTTGGTATTGAATCTCTGATCCAGCCATCTGCCTAAAAATACCCCGATTATAATCGGCGCTACAATCCAGCCGCTTAACTGAACAAAGATAGTAATTCCTGGCTGCCACCAGGGTACATTTACTTTTTGCTCTATTTTCTTTTCATCTTCCATCTTCTTTTTTCTTAATTCTAAAGTCTGCATTCTAAATAAAAAAAGCTCCTCACGAGTCTTATGTTTTTACCTAAAATAGTTTTCCACAATTTTAGGATTCACTCCTAATTTTATAACAAAAAGAAGAAAAAATCAAGCCTCCTGAAAAATTATCCCCACAAATTTGCAAAAAATCTTCGGCTTAAAATTTTAAAAGGCTAATTTTAGCCAAATTATAAGTAATATTTATAGTTTAAATAAATTGCTTGCGTTCTCAAAGGTGGCCCTTTCAACTTCTTCAAACGTCATTTGTTTTAAATCAGCAATTTTCTGCACAACATATTGCACATAAGAAGGTTCATTTCTCTGTCCGCGATAAGGCTCTGGCGCCAAAAATGGCGCGTCTGTTTCCACTAAAATTTTATCTAAGGCAATCTCACTAGCTATCTGCTGTAATTCTTTGGCATTTTTAAAAGTCACAATGCCAGTAAACCCAATATAAAATCCTAAATCAATAAATTTTAAAGCCTGATCTAATGTCCCGCCAAAACAATGAACAACTCCCCTTTTCCCGTCTGAACGCCAATCGCCAAGTACCAATTCCAAAACTTCCAGCATTGTATTATAAGCGCCATAAGGATCTTTTTCCTCGCCTCGGCAATGCAAAATTAATGGCAAGTCAGTTTCTTTGGCTAAATTAATAAATTCGCGAAAAATATTTATCTGCATTTCTTTAACTTCAGTGAGCGGATGTTTAGAATCTGCTAAACGGAAAAAATCCAAACCAGTTTCACCCAAGCCCACTACCCTATCGCTTGATTTGGCTAATTCCAAATATTTATTATAATTAAATTTTTCTCTGGGAGTAAAAAAAACAGTTTCTTTGCCATCAAATTCAGATCTTTCTTCTATATCTTTAATTAAGTGGATTGGATGCACACCAACAGCAGCCCAAACCCCCAAGCCAAATTTATTCGCAATTTCTACTGCTTTTTGGCTAGATTCATAATTAGAACCAACATTAATCAGCCAGGTTTTATTATCTAAAGAACGCTGAATTACCTCATTTAATTCAGCGTCGTATTCTTTAAAATTTATATGCGCGTGCGAATCAATAAGCATAGGCTACAGATTACGGATAAATACAAATTTACAGATAAATATAACTTTATAATTCGTATATCTGTACAAATCTGTAATCTGTAGAATTAAATTACAGAATGAATCTGCCTTAATAATTCTGGCAGCATCAGCTGGAGGATCTTTGAGGTTGTAATAAACCAAGGCGCGACTGTGGAAGCTTCCAAAACAGAAGTAAACCAATCTGACAAAGGGAATCGAGCTATGATAAATAAAGATAGGCCAATAACTAAGACCCCTTCAAAAAACCCCAAAATACCGCCGAACAAGCGATTTATTGTTTTTAAAAAAGGGATTATTGTCAAAAAATTAAAAATTTTATTCAGCACATAAAAAGCAAAACCGATTAAGCGATTTAAAATAATAAAAATGAAAATAAAAGCAAAAATACGCATCAAATTCGGATGGCCAAAAATTGATTCCAACCAGCTGCCCAATGGTTCAAACCACAGTCCGGCGAAAAAAGCCCCGGCAAATGTGCCGATAATCGCGCCTAGAGTATGAATTAACCCAAACCATAAGCCAAACATCACAAATCCACCCAAGAGTATTAACAAAACAACATCAAATATTGTCATAAAATTGAGTTATTAAATGATTTTATATTTATAGTCTGCAGCTCTGCTTTGCAGAACAGAGGACTACTCGTAGTCCGAAGCTTTAGCGAAGGACTACATCCACTCCTTCATGAACCAATAAAGCAAGACCAAAACCAAAACAATCAAAAAATAAATATAAAATGGGACGTGCACCATATTTTTTTATTAAAAAATTGCTTTAATAAGCTGTTTTTATTATACCTCAATTCATTTTTTAAATAAAGTCTTGACATTTTTAAGCAGATTTTTTATAATACAATTAATTTGTAAAATCTACCAAAAAAGGAGGACGCCAAGAAATGAAAGCCAAACGAGGGGGCATTCCGTTAAATCCGGAAGACGAAGAAGAAGAACAAAAAAAACAAGAACCCGAAGAATATTAATTCAAACCCCTTAACTCAACATTTTCATTTCCAAGAACCAACAAGCTGCGCCTAGGCGCAGCTTCTTTTTTTAAATTATTCTAATCTTGGAAATAAGGCTGAACCTTTTTTAATTTTCTGACCCAAAGGCAGACTCGCCCAGGTTCTCAATTCTTCAATAGACTTTTTTTCTTCTTTGGCAGGATCAAAACCTAACTGGCTTAAGATTTCATTGCCGGTTTGAGGCATAAACGGCCAGATCATGATTGCTGTCTGGCGCAAGGTTTCTAAAAGATTATACATTACGTCAACTAATACCTTGGGATTGCTCTTTGCCAGTTCCCAGGGTTTTTCCTTATCAATGTAAGCATTGCAACGCCTGATATTTTCCCAGGCAACGTTCAGAGCTTCGTCAAACTTTAAATTCCTCAGGAAAAAGTCATATCTGTCCCAGTCTGTTTTTAAATCAAAAGCAAAAAATTTGTCATAATCAACATTGTATTTTGGCACCACGCTATTATTATATTTTTCAGACATGGACAGCACTCGCGAAAGCAGATTGCCAAATTCATTAGCCAGGGCAGAATTATACTGTTGGTCTAATCTGGCTTTATTAAAATCACCGTCAGTCCCAAAGCCAAACTGCGATAAAAGCAGATACCTGGTGGCATCAGTGCCATATTTGGCGATTAATTCCTCAGGCAAAATCACATTGCCAATTGTCTTACTCATTTTCTGGCCATCCACAGTAAAAAATCCATGGGCAAAAACTATTTTTGGCAAAGGCAATTTTAAGGCCAAAAGCATGGCAGGCCAAATCACTGCGTGGAATTTTAAAATATCTTTAGCCATTAAATGTACATTGGCAGGCCAGAATTTTTTATATAATTTTCCTTTTGGGCCGCCCAGGGCAGAGACATAATTTATTAAAGCATCAAACCAGACATAAACTACTTGCTTTTCATCAAACGGCAATTTAATCCCCCATTTTACCTGTTCGCGTGAAATGGAAACGTCTTTTAAGCCAGTATTAATCAAACCCAAAATTTCATTTTTTCTTGATTCAGGCATGATTAATAATTCATTTTTTTCAATCAGCTCTTTTAATTTTTGCCCGTAATCAGAAAGCCTGAAAAACCAGTTTTTTTCCTTAATCATCTGGCAGACTTTCTGGTGATCAACGCATTTATCATCAACTAATTCACTCTCAGTTTTGAATGATTCACAACCAACACAATACAAGCCTTCATATTCCTTCTCATACAAGCAGTCATTGCCTAAAGGAGTTTTGGCTTTTTTCAGCTGCTTTAAAAATTCCACTACAACTTTCTTATGCCTGCTTTCAGTTGTGCGGATAAAATCATTATTGGAAATATCCAGGCTATCCCAGACAAGCTGAAATTTAGCTGCTTCCATATCAACAAATTCTTGCGGGCTCATGTTGTTCCTCTCTGCTGCCTGCGCTATTTTTGCTCCATGTT
This sequence comes from Patescibacteria group bacterium, assembly GCA_041651155.1. NCBI lineage: Bacteria > Patescibacteria group bacterium. The sequence goes on from JBAZJU010000008.1 coordinate 48,062, forward strand.
CATCTGTGCCTGCTAAAAAATAGACGTTGTCAGCGCCTAAAAGCATGCGATGATAGCGCGCTAAAACATCTGCGGCAATTGTGGTATAGGCATGCCCAATATGTGGCACATCATTCACATAATAAATCGGCGTGGTTACGTAAAATGTTTCTTGTTTTTTCGGCATAATAAAAATTTTTATACCCTGCTTTAGCAGGATAATAGCCCACTAAAGTGGGGTGTAAATTATGATAATTTAAAAATCAAAAATAAAATTTTATCTTTTCCATTCTTTAATATCCGGGGAAAAATCTAATTGATAATCGGGAATACCTAAAGAAATCCCATATTTAGTTACCTCGTCATATTCAGCTTTTTCACTGCGATTAACTTTAAAAACTTTATCTCTAAAAATAATATAATGAAATTGATCGTTTTTAAAATCAGCATACCAATTCCCATGACTTATATCCAATGATTGACTAATCTTTTCTGCAATCTCCTGAATCTCATTTTCCGGAATTTCAACGGTATGCAATGTCCATTGTTTAAGATGAGGAGTATGATGTTCTTCGGTTACAGTTTCAATTTTAGTATCCAAAATTTTGACTTTTTCCAAAATGTCTTTATTAATTAAACTTTCTTCAATTATTGTACCCTGAAAATTCATATTATTTTATTTTTTATTAATAGATAATCTTTTAGTAATTTTACTAATAGCTAGCAATAAAAAGAAAATTGGTACTGCAAAAATTAAAAAATCTATTATAAAAATAAAAACATTTATATGTGTATTACCCCATGCATTATTTCCAAATTCTAATGGATAGCCTCGATAAGACGTGGCGCAATCTAGGCAAGAGAAGTGCGTAAGGCCAGTTGTCGGATCATATTGAGACACTCCTGTTGAAAATTCAAAATTTAACTCAAAAATCATTATCGCCGAAGCAATTAATAAAGATATTATTAAAATTAAATAATTCTTTTTAAAAAAATTTTCTTTTGATAAATTTTGATTCATAGTTTTAATGTTAAAAATTTAAGTTTAAATTATATTATTTTATTTTTTAAACTTACGACATTTTTATTTAATTCCTCATCTGCAGGTAATCCATATTTTTTCCTAAAATTAATAATTCTTATTAAATTTTCTTCATCTGCCGAAGCATTTATTTTTGCCAAATTATTCAGAGCGCCTTTGCCTAGAGACATTATTAATTTAGCAATTTTTTCTATTCCACCATTGAAATAGACCCTTATAAACTCACGTATGATAGGCTCTTCACTTTCATAAATAGTGCTATTAAGCATGGCAAGTTTTCGACATAAATCAAAAAATAAATTTTCAAAACTTTTATAACAATCAAATTTTTCTTTGTTGCTTAAATTTTCAATTGCTAAAGACGGAGCAGAAACTGGAAGCTCTATTTTATCTTTAACATAATCAAAATAACATACATTCGTTAAAAAAACAGTCATTGCTTCGTTTAAGCCTTGGAAGTCAGGCTCATTTAAATCCACCCTCAGCCCAACTTTTAAATTTTTCAACTCAAATTGTTCTTTATTCCTTTTAATTCTTGTTTTTTGATTAGAACTGGCATGAAGTAATTCATGGCAAAATATCATTAATTTTGTTAATTCATCCCATTTTTTGTACCGTTGTTCATTTACATAAATCCCTCCGCTCCTGTAAAAAGCTCCTACTTGCTCATTAGATTCTTTAATAAAATCTTCGCGTGGCAATAGATGCAGCATTTCTAATTTAATATCCAGTGGTTTTACCCCATAATTATTTGCCAAGTCAGTAACTATCTCCTTGGCTTTTGTAAAAAATTTTATAAATTGTGGATCTTTTTCCAATTCATTTTCATTTTTTACAGAAGCATACCCTTCTAAATAATCACTCGCTTCGCTATCAGTCTTTTTTTTACCTTCATCTATTATTTGAATGTTAAATTTTGGTTTTTCTGAATTCATAAATCCTTTAATTTTTCAGCCTATATTATCTTATTTTTTATTGGGCGAAAACGCTCGGTCTTATTCTACCGGCGACTTTAGTCGCCGTTCAACCGCCACTAAAGTGGCGGTTAGGAAATTGAGAAGGCGTTTTCGCCCTTCCATATTTCATAATTCAGATCTCAGCTATCAGAATTCATCCCACCACCACCACAAACTCCCCTTTTGTCACCCCCTTTTCCAGTTCAGCCAAAACCTCAGCAATGCTCCCCCGATAAACTGTTTCAAATTTCTTGGTCAATTCACGACAAACCACAACATGCTTATCCAAACCCATTTCTTTTAACTTATTCAAAGTCTTCAAAATCCTGTGTGTTGACTCGTAAAAAACAGAAGTGAATTTATTATTAATGATTTCTTTTAAAATTGTTTCCTTGCCTTTTTTATGAGGTAAGAATCCATAAAAGACAAATTTATCAGTTGGCAAGCCAGAAATTGATAAGGCAGAAATTGCAGCATTTGCGCCTGGGATTGGTTCAATTTTTAGTTCTGGAATTTCTTTAAGCACCAATTCAATCAGCTTATTCCCCGGGTCAGAAATTCCTGGCGTACCAGCGTCAGAAACTAAAGCCAGATCTTTGCCTTGTTTAAGCAAATCAATTATCTGATTAACCTTAGCCAAGCCAGAATGCTGAAAATAAGAAATTGTTGGAGTTTTAATCCCGTATTTGTCCAAAAGTATTTTAGTTGTACGCGTATCTTCGCACAAAACAAAATCAACTTCCTTAAGTATTCTTAAGGCTCTTAAACTAATATCTTCCAAATTCCCGATCGGAGTAGCGACAATATATAATTTCATACAGGGTAGTCAATTGTTATTTTACCAGCCTTATAATCCTCAACTCGTTTTAAAAATTTTTCTCCGTCAATTAATTCCAAACCAAGCTCTTTTAATATTGCCAGCAAATTTGGTTCATGCAATTCACTGTCATCTTTATCTGCCAAAAATTCCACTTCTAATAAGTAGGCAAAATTTTCAATATGCTGCAAGCAAAGGCAATAATCATAATCCCTAAATTTATAGATAAATTCCTGCTTATGCTTCAAGGTTTTCGGCTGTTTTTCTAAAGGCAAAAAATCAAGTACTTGTTTTAAATGCTCTAAATGTTCCATTGAAGCCAACGGGATTTTAATCTCTTTACGGCAAATTTTAGTCACCAGACCCTTTTTACAGACAAGCTCAATTGTTTTGTCAGAATTGCGTAATCTGATGTCTGTTTTATCCGCATCAGCTTTATAAAATTCCGTGGTAATGCTTTCCGTATTAAATAGCTTGAATTTTTCATTGCTATTTAAATAATCATTCAGCTGGTCATATTTTGCCTTATCAAAGACTGATTTTAGCTCAATTTCATAGAAATTTTCGGGTTTTTTCTCCATACATAATGTCCGTCATTTATTAGGTTATTTGCCCTAAGCTTATCAAAAATATGATTTTTTTTCAAATCAAAAACGCCCATTTAATCGGGGCGTTCTTTTTACTCTTCATCATCTCTATCCGCAGTAGTAGGCTCGTGAAAAATATAATCTTGCTCGCAAGTGCAAGGATCTTGTTCGCAAATGGGACATGGATCAGACATAGTCATTGGCTAATGAACATTTAATATTTAATGAAAAAATTATTCTTAAAAAGAATAATAAAATAAATTAAAAAATTATGCAAGAGGAAACTGTGCATAACTTTGATAAATCACAAAATCCAAATACCAAACTTCAAATAAATTTTAAAATCCAAGCACCAAATACAAAACAAGTTTGTAATTTGTAATTTAAAGATTGGGATTTATTTGTGATTTGAGATTTGTTATTTGGTGCTTAAAATGGTTATTCTAACTTTCCCTAAATCACTTTGTTTGGGTAAGTGTTTTAATAAACCATTTTTGGCTCCCATTCTCTGGATTACCCCATTGGCGTTTAAAATTGCTAAACGCAAACCATAATCCCAATCATTTTTTAATATCATCCCGGTACAAAAACCAGAACCAAAAGCATCGCCAGCGCCTGTTGTATTAATCGCTTTGCTGCTTAGAGCCTTTGTATAGTAAATTAAGGTGCCATCACTTAAATAAGCGCCATTAGCGCCATCTGTGACAAGATTATAACCCGGGCTTAAGTGATTTAATTCCTTAAAAATTGCTTTAATTTCTTTTTGGCCAGTTAACTTTTGCGCCTCCTCTTTATTTAGATTAAAAATATAAGTCTGCCTAATTAAGTTTTTTAATTTTTTAATTCCTAAATTCAACTCATCACTTCCCGGGTTCCAGCTGATTTTAATTTTCTTCTTTTTGGCAAATGCAAAAATTTTATTCAATAATTTTAAATTGCCGGCTAAAGAAGTGAGATAAAACCATTTGGTTTTTAATTTTGGCCAATTAATTTCTTTTTCAGAAAAATTAGCGCTGGCGCCGCGATAAACCAAAACTGTCCGATCTCCTTCGGGCATTAATAAAATTGTAGAATAGGCGGTTTTATGATTTTTGTCAGCGATTAACTGGCTGATATCTATTTTTTTATCAGCCAAGGTGTGCATTATCTCCAAGCCATAGATATCCTTGCCCACGCGCGAAACAACCGCCGGGCTTAAGCCCAAATTGGCAAAAGTGTAAACGGAATTAGTGGCTCCCCCGCCTGTATCAAAATAAATATCACCTAATTCAACTTTGGAGCCATAAGCAAAGCATTCCCCCACTCCGGTTTTAAATTCACTGGATTTAATTAATTTAAAATTTTTGGATACTAAAAATACATCTTTAGTGGAAGAACCGATGGATATAATGTCGTGCATAAGTATAGGTTAATTTTGTTATTAATGAAAACTATTAAACACGGATTATTTTCACGGATGCGCACGGATATTTTTCTAGTTAATTATTCGTTTAACTCTGACCCCATCCTTATTAAATATTATCAGTAAACCCAGCCTTAAATGATTCGCTTTTAAATAACTAAGGACTTGCTTAATATCCTTAGTATAGAATTCATTTGCCAGTTTTAATTCCACAACAATTTTATTTTCAATTACAAAATCCATGTAATATTTGGCTATAATCCTGCCATCGTACTTAATGTGCACACAACATTCTTTCTTAAACTTTAAACCAGCATTTTCGTATTCAATTTGATGTGCCCTTTGAAGTACCTTCTCTCTATGCCCAAAACCCAACATATTATGAACAGTATAAGATACGCCAATTATCTGTCGGGTCAATTCATAATATAATAAATCTTCTTCCCTAACTTTATTGTAAAAAAATCTGATAGATATCCGTGAAATCCGTGATTAAAATCCGTGATTCATAGTTAACCTTTCTTTTGTCTTACCCACAATTCAATAAAATACATAAAATTCTTCGCAATCAAACCAATCGCCTTTTGTTTATTTATTTTTTTATCCCTCCATCTTTCCAAAGGCCCATAAAAAATTGTTCGTCCCACAGCAAAACCAATAATTTCTTTAAACTTGTCTGCTGTTTTTAACCATTGGCTCACCAACTCTTTTGAACCAGCTCGACCCAAGACAATTATTTTTTCATCCTTGCCAATTAGTTTAATAATTTTTTGCCAGTCACTGTCTTTGTACATTGCTTCCAATTTCCAAATATCTGGTTTTACACCAAAAGCGCGTATTTCTTTAATTGCCTGGCAAGTTAGAGCCGGCCGAGCTTTGAGGTCATAACTCTTTTTGTATTTTTTTAACTGAGCTGGTTCGCTCGGCACCAGGAGTTCAAAGAGAAATCCAATTTTCTTTCTTTTACAAAAGTCATTCAAAACTTTTAAACGTTTCAATTGAATCTGATTATCTTTTTTATTTATCGGATTATAACGTACCAAAACTTTGGCATAATCTGGCTTAAACTTCAAAATATGCGCGCCAAATGTAGAACCATACTCAAAATCAAAAACATTCTGACCGCTTTTTTCAGTGGTTAAAATAGTTACTGCACCAAATTTCTTGGCTGAGCGTAAAATTTCTGTGCCAAACTCTTCATCAACTAAAACCCCCAACGCTTCCTTGCTTTTACTTTTGCTCCAAACTGCTTTAAACGCCTGCCAGATCATTTCTTTAGCTTCTTTTACCTTATTATGCTGAGCTTTTGTCAAAGGCTCCTTAAAGCCAAATAAACCAGTGGCAAATGTCGCCCGATGGTCAAAAGGTAAGATGTAAAGTTGTTTAGGATCTTTCATATATAAAGTAATATAATTAGAATTCTATGAAACACAGATTTATACTCACTGATTACACTGATAAAATAAATAATCCACAGTCTGGAATAATATTAATTTATTATTCTTTTTACTTTTACTCCATCCTTATTAAATATTATCAACAAACCTAATCTTAAATTATTAGCTTTCAAATAGCTCAAAACTTGTTTTACGTCTTTTGTATAAAAATCATTAGCTATCTTTAATTCTACCACCACTTTACCCTCTACAACAAAATCCATATAATACTTGCCAATTAATCTATCGAGATAGAAAATTCTTACAGGAAATTCACTTTTAAAACTTATCCCTTGATCTTTAAATTCTTCCGCATATGCCCGATGATAAACCTTTTCCCGATAACCAAACCCCAATTCGTTATAAACTTTAAATGAAATCCCAATAATCTTCTCCGTCAAATCTTCGTATAAAAACTCTTCCATACAAAATTTTTAAATGCAAATTATAATTTATAGTATCTGTGAGCAGAATCAATGGTTCTTAAATCTGTGCAATCAGTGAATCAAATCAGTGGTTCCGTTATCCTATTTAAGTAATTTTCTTACTGCCTCAATTATTCCTTTAGTGTTCAAACCATATTTATCCAAAAGTTCTTTTCCCGTTCCCGATTCCCCAAATTTATCAGGCATACCAATTATTTTCATGGCTACTGGATAATTTTGCGCCAAAACTTCTGCCACTGCGCTGCCTAATCCCCCATTTACCTGATGATCTTCAATTGTCACGACCCGATTTGTCTTTTTAGCTGACTTAATGATTGTCTGCTTATCAATTGGTTTAATTGTATGGCAATTAATCACTTCTGCGCTAATTTTCTGTTTAGCTAATTCATCAGCAACCAAGAGAGCATCATAAACCAAGGCACCGCAAGCAATAATTGTAATATCTTTTCCAGCGCGCAAAATTTCTGCGTGGCTGATTTTAAATTTTGAATTTTTATTTGTAATGACAGGACTTTTGTCCCTGCCATAGCGAATATAAACAGGACCTTTGAATTTTGCAGCTGCCAAAACTGCTTTTTTTGTTTCCTCATAATCACAAGGTGCAATTACAATCATATTGGGTAAAACTCGCATTAAAGCTATATCCTCTAAAGCCTGATGAGTGGCACCATCTTCGCCAACATTTAAACCAGCATGAGAACTGACTATTTTAACATTGGCATTATTATAGCAAACTGAAAGGCGAATTTGTTCCCAATTTGTGCCAGGTGAAAAGACCGCAAATGAACAGATGAAAGGAATTTTCCCTTCCAAAGCCAAACCAGCTGCGACTCCTGCCATATTTTGTTCAGCGACACCAACTTCAATAAATCGACTTTGATATTTTTTCCCAAATTCAAGACAACGAGTTGATTCAGCTAAATCAGCGCTGACAACTACCACATTTTTATTCTTTTTACCCAAAACCAAAAGCGCCGTGCCCAACCCATCTCGGCAAGCCTTTAATTCTGGCTGTTTTGTTATTTGTGATTTGATCATTGGATACTGTACTAATTACTAATTTTTAATTTATAATTTTAAAATAATTTCTAATGTTATAATTTTAAAATTTAGACATTAAATCATTTACTAAAAATTAATCATTTAATCATTAGATCATTGATTAAAAATTAAAAATTTATAATTAAAAATTAAACACAAGCAATATAGACCTAACGGCTCAATTCCTCAAGTGCTTTTTCTGCCTCAATTTTTGATGGAGCTTTCCCGTGCCAGTTATAATCATTTTCCATAAAACTCACGCCTTTGCCGGGAATTGTGTGGGCGATTATAACTTTTGGCTTACCTTTTGTTTTTTTTGCCTTAATTAAGGCAGCCAAAATTTCTTTCATATTATTGCCATCAATTTGCTGCACATGCCATTTAAAAGCTAAATATTTTTGATGCAAATGAGTCAAGGGCATTATTTTTTCAGTAAACCCGTCAATCTGAATCATATTGCGGTCTAAAATAAAAATTAAATTATCCAATTTGTATTTGGCAGCTGTCATGATTGCTTCCCAGGTTTCGCCTTCATCATGTTCTCCGTCACTAGTTACGCAATAAATAAAATGTTTTTGTTTATTCATTTTCGCAGCCAAGGCCTTACCCACTGCCACTGAAACTCCTTGACCAAGTGGGCCTGAAGAACTTTCTAAAGCTGGCAGATCAAGATATGAAGGATGGCCTTGTAGTTTAGACCCTAATTTACGCAAGGTTTTTAACCAAGACAAAGGGAAATAACCAGCCCTAGCCATGGCAGCATATCTAATTGGGCAAATATGGCCACATGATAAAATCAAACGATCTCTTTTGTCCCACAGCAGCTTTTTCGGGTCATGATTTAAAACATTAAAATATAAAGCGCTAAAAACATCAGCCATGCCTAAAGGACCCGCTGTATGGCCACTCCCTGCCTCAACCAGCATTTTAATCACATCTTGACGCAAAGTATTGGCCATTTTCTTAAGTTGTGCTAGGTTATATTTTTTCATTTTTATTAAAATACTCTCTATTTCTAAAAAGATAAATACTGCAGATGCCAAAAATAAATTTAGTTATAAATATACCGTTTAATAATGATATTTCTTCATAATAACCGTAAAGAAACAAAAATATAATTTTAAAAATTTCCCAAAAGAATAAAAATAAAGCCGGAATAATTACAAAGTATAGAGCCCAATTTCTTAATCTGTACAAAAAAATTCCTCCTATAAAACAATAAATAACAATTGCTATTGATTCAATAATCATTTCAAATAATGCTGGAAAATAATTTATAAAAACATCATACTTTATTATCAAATAAATAGTAGCAAGAAAATAAACAATACCAACAAATAATAAAATAACTGCAAAAATTCTGGCGAATTTATTAACATTTTTTATTTTATTCATATATTTATATTTCTTCATCTTTATTTCTAGAAAATAACATTTACTATTTAGGTTGCACTAAACAATTAGACCAATGATCCACACCCCAGGCGCTTGAATATCTCTCATATTTTCCACCAACATAATCGCAGACAACTTTACTCGGAACTCCTTTATAAAATTGTTTATAACATGACGGCTCTTCTTGTTTAGACCCTTGGGGCTGAAGATTATCTGAAGACAAATTGCATACATATGCTTCGTATGTCTCAACTTTAAAATTTGCTAAAAAAAAATTTTATTTCAATATTATTTGAAAGTAAGGTTAACAGAGTGAATAATATAATTAAAATTACAAATAAAATCGCGTAAAATTTTATTGAAATAATTTCAGAACCTTTTTTAAATAATAAATAAATACTCAATGGTATCAAGCCGAGCAGGCAAAAGATGCTTAAAGGCAAAACAATGGCCAATACACTTTCATATGTTATAAAATTCGCTGATGCAGTAAAATGTGTATTCTGTAATATTTTAGCTAATAAAGATAAGGAGACAAAGTCAATAGTAAAAAAAATTAGTCCTAAGGCAATTTTTTGAGAAAAATTTATTTTTGGCTTGCCAGTTAATATATATATTACAGCTAAGACAGCTAGAACTATTAGCAATGGAATTTGGGCCAAAAAAAGTAAAAAAATCCAACCTTTTATAATAATGAATAGAATGATTAGGCCCAGAACTACACCAGCAAACCATTTACCAATTAAATGATAATTAATTTTTAATTGACCTTTAATTTTTTGCTGGATCAAATAAATAATTATAAAAACAAAGCACACAATAATAAAGATTAATGCTGGCCATGACAGAATAACGATCCAGTCTTTAACAAAATCAACAGCCGCTAATATCAAGCTGTCAGTGGATAATATTTTAAAAAATTGCAATAAAACAAAAACCACTGGGAGAAATATAGCGATTAAAATTTTACTCAAATACTTCATAAATTTAAATATTACTAATTATTTTTTTCAATATTCTTCTGATGATATTCTTCAATTATTTTGGCATATACTTTTTCATAGCCGGTAACCATTTTCCCCACGCTAAAATAAGTCTCTGCCCGCTTTCTGGTTTCTTCTCTGCTGATTTTATCAATCTTGTTAATAGCCTTCACCATATCAGCAACGCTTTTAACAATGTAGCCGGAGTGGCAATGGGATATAACTTCCGGCACAGCGCCGTTTCGCCAGCCAATGACGGGAGTGCCACAGGACATGGCTTCAATCATTACCAGGCCAAAAGATTCATTATATTGAGTCGGAAATAATACCGCCTTAGCATTTTTCAAATATTTAATTTTTTCTTCCAATCCAGCCTCGCCCACATATTTAATAGTTTCGCCGTCAATATTTTTTTCAATTTTTTCATGCCAATAGCCTTCCTGCGAATAGCTTGTACCTGCAATAATAAGTTTAACATTAGCGCCTTTAGCTGCTTCAATTGCCAAATGCACGCCTTTTTCTTCAGTAATCCTGCCCAGATACAAAAAATAATCTTTGGGGTTGGGATTAAAAGCGAATTTTTTCAAATCCAAGCCATGATAAATATTAGCCACCCAATTTAATTCAGGGGCCAATTTGCGCTGGGCAAGAGAAAAAGAGATGTAATTATTATTTTTAAAAAATTTAAGGATCTTTTTTGTTTCGCTGTCAATCGGACTATGGATTGATTGAACAGTCGGCACATGCGCCAAATAGGAATAAAAAGAAGATAACAGAGTAAAATGAGCGTGAATGATGTCAAAATTATCGCTATTTTTATAACATTTGGATAATAATAAATTCAAATAATTCCTTTTTAAATTATCGGAAATAGCCATTTTGGCGACTGAATATTTATTAATATATTCCAATTTTGCCTTGGTTACAGAATTGCCGGCCGCATATAAGCTCACCTGATGCCCATGGTCAACCAAATGATCAGTCAAATACGCAACATGCGAATAAATGCCTCGATTTGAATTCGGCGAAACCGCATAAAAATTTGAAGCTACTTGTGCTATTCTCATAAGTTTAGTAATAAATTAATTCATTAACTGCTAATTTTTAAAGAGCTGCAAATAGGCATCAAAAATATATTTTTTATCATGTTTTTTATTTAAATTTGAAAACATTTTATTTATCTTAGCAAATGAAACAGCCTTGCTAATTTTTTTAATTCTGCCGATTACTGCTTTTGGCTTAGCAAAATCAACAATCAAGTCAGCGCAGTGGTTTCTACGATATTCATTGACCCAGCCGACATTTGGCGATATTAAGGTAATTTTTCCTTCATTCGCGGCTTCAATCACTACATTCGGCGAAACATCAAAATGCGAGGGCAAAATTAACAAGTCCATTTTTTGTAAAAATTTAATAATATGATTATAATCCATTGGCGCAATAACTTCAACCAAATTTCGGTACTGCTTTTTAAAATCAGATCTCACGGCTGTTTCCGGTATTTTAGTGACGGAATAAATTTTCCATGGCAATCCGTTTTTTCTTAACGCCTTGGCCAGTTTCAAAATTGCTTCATGATTTTTAATTCTGTCCCAACGGGCAATCGCTCCAATTTTTAAGGATTTATCACTATTGAATGCTTTAAACTTTGGCCGAATATTTTTTTTGCCGGAAAATGGCAAAGGAATCACGAAAGCTTTTTCCGATGGCACTTTGCGAACAAGTTTAAAATAAGTCTGCTTGCTAAACTCATTCAAAAAAATTTCAACTGCCACCGAATCAGTAATATCTTTTTCCATTTGCAACAGTAATTTTCTACCCCAGGGTGAAAAAAAATCAGCATAGATATTTATTTCCTTGGCCAAAATTCCCGCATGCTGAATCACGATTTTCTTATTTTCATCAAAAGCAGCCTTCAAAATTATCCAATTAAAAATAGAAAATCCATTAAGAAAAATGATGTCGGGCTTAAACTTTTTTATTATCCTGCGAATTTGCTCAATAACGGGCTGTAAAATCTTTCCTGGGTCAACTTTGGTTTTTGCATCACAAACCGCCTTAATTAATTTTTGATCCATTGACACCAGCCAAAAAAATTTGCCTTTGCGTTTTATCTGCTTAATTTTTATATTTGAATCTGCACTGGCAACAAGAGAAATCCCCTGCCAAATATTTTTCTTATTTATCGCGTAATCTGAAAATTCTTTGGCAAACCTGGCCGGTCCACCTGTAGAAACTTTATCAGCCAGAAAATTAGATCTATAATCATTGGAAAATATTATCATAATTCTTATTTTCTATTCAAACTTGCCAGCGCTCGTTTAATATCATTTGGCCGGCTCAAAGCTTCACCCATGGCTAAAATATTTGCGCCTGCATTAATAATTTCCCCTGCATTTTCTAGATTAACTCCTCCATCAACTTCAATGTCCAATTTAGGATAAGCTTTTCTAATCTCTTTAATTTTATTTAAAACTTTAGGCTGAAATTTTTGTCCGCCCCACCCAGGTTCAACTCCTAAAATTAAAATCAAATCAAGAATTGGCAAAAATTTCTTAAAGATCTCAAACTTAGTTTCTGGATTAACCGCCAAGCCAACCTTAATTTTGTGCTTTCTCAAATAATCAATCAGACCCAAAATTTTTTTATCATTTTTAACTGCCTCGTAATGAAAAAATATTTTTTTAACTTTTTTAAAATTTTGCCATTTTTTTATAACTTTTAACGGATCATTGACCATTAAATGCAATTCTAAATCAGCGCTAAAAATTAAGCTTTTTATCTTATCAATATCGAAAAATGTTTTATTTTTTACAAATTCGCCATCTGCGCAGTCAATTTGCACTAAATCAAAATACTCATCCAGTTTTTCCAGTTTTGACTTAAATTCTGCAAAAGATTGAGTTAATAACGTTGGAACTAGTTGTATCTTTTTTTTCATGGATATAAAACCATTATTTTCAGCCGAAGGCTGATCAGCCTCTGGCTGAAAATTCCTTATTCTCAATTAGTTTAATTTTTCTCACTCGTCGTTGATGCCTGGCCGCTCTTGAAAAAGGCGTATTTAACCAGGTTTTAATAATTTTTTGAGCTAAATCTTTTTTTAAATTCCAGCCAGATAAGCACAAGACATTGGCATCATTATGTTCGCGTGACAAAACAGCATCATAGGTTTTATCAAGAGAGACAGCTCTCACGCCTTTTACTTTATTAGCTACAATACAAACCCCAAAAGAACTGCCACAAATTAAAATCCCCCGATTTTGAGGATTTTTAGCCACAGCCTTGGCAACTTTATAACCGAATTCTGGATAATCATCATTTTTATCCAATTTAAAATTACCCAGATCAATAAATTTAATTTTTCGGGTTTGAAAATATTTTTTAATTTGTTCTTTGAGCTTAAATCCTGCGTGATCTGCTCCCAAATAAACCATTTGTCTAATTTTAAATTATAAATTTTTAATTTTTAATCAATTATTAAATGACTAAATTTTAAATTATTCTTCCAATAATTAAAATTTTAAATTTAGACTTTAGCCTTTTCACAATTCAACTGTCTCCCCTTCATTAACTTTCTTTGCATCCCCCAGCAAGTCAACTGACGGCATTTTTTCTTTTTTAGGCAGCTCCTCTTTCTTTACAATTTTAACTTCAGGTTCCTTCTTAACCTCCTTGCTTTTATCTATAGTGAGTTCTGGCTTAACTACTTTTATTTCCGACTCTTTTACTGGCTCTTTTGGTTTTTCCACTTTATTTTCAAGAGTTGGCTTCTTTTCCATATCCTCCCTAGCCTTTTTATCCACCATAGCTTTCCTGACTTCCGTAGCTTTTTTATCAGCCATAGCTTTAGCGTCGGCTGAAGCGTAGGAAGTAGCGGAGGTGGAGGCGAAGGAGGGCTTAATTGCCTCATTTTTAATTTCTGGCATTTTAATTTCTTTTGGTTTTTCTACGGGTTTTATCTCCACCTTAATCTTTGGGGTCTCAATTTTAGCTTTCTCTGGCTTTTCTAAAATAGGCTTGGCCGGTTCAGCTTTAACTTCTTGGACTTTCAACGCCTTAATCTCTGGCTTGAAAATTTCTTTTGGCTTGGCCATTGGTTTTATTTCTGCTTTAATTACAGGCTTTGACTCGGCCATGACTCTTGGTTTTTCAACTTTTTTTTCATCTTTCTTAATTTCTGGTTTATCTGGCTTCTCTGTCGGATTAGCTTTAATTTCCCATGGTTTAACTATTTCCTTTTTCCAAGCCTCGTCTTTTTGTTGCCCTTCTTCCCCTTTTTGCTCCTTTCTCCCGTTTTGCCCTTCTTTTATCGGCTTACCCCCAAAATCCACTGTTTGTTTTTTTATTTCAACCAAAGAAACGGGCGGCTTTTCAACCTTTTTAATATCCTCCGAAGCCTTGGCGAAGGAGGACATTTTAATGTCACCGCGACGCGCTTTTTTCAAACAATCCTTACAATAAACTGGCCTAACATTATCAGGCTTAAATGGCACCTCAACTTCATTTCCGCAATTATAACAAAGAGCCTGATACTTTGGCCCGGTTGAAGATTTTGACATTTCTTCTTCATTTTTTTTGCCAATAGGCCGTTCTTCTCTTCTACCTTCCTGTCTTTTGGCAAAAACATCAACTGTGACGCCTGACTCCCTATCTTTGTCAGTTAATTTTGCCTCGGCTTTGTTACCAGAACTCCAGCGCATTATTTTATCTTCTACCACATCACGCGGTTTAGTATAGCGCTCACGCGAGGCACGAATAGCTTTTTCTTCATTACCCAAAGATTCGCCATAAACCGGGGGCAAGCCTTTGGCTGAAAAAGGCTCTGAGGTTACGCCATCAATCATCAACTTTGTATAAAAATTATATTTCGGCAAATTAACTAAATCTTCTGGCAAAATATTTGGCGCAAATTCATTTTCCAAAAATTCAGCATCTTCTGCTCCCACGCGAAAACAAATAATGGTGCCCACATTGCCAAAAACAGCAGGCTTAACCACTTCACCCAGCTGTTCAATATATTGGTGGGCGATTATCAAGTTTAAACGGTATTTGCGGGCTTCTGATAAAATATTGGCAAAAGAATCGGTAGCAAAATTTTGAAATTCATCCACATATAGGTAAAAATCTTTTCTGATATCTTCTTGAATATCAACACGGCTCATGGCTGATAATTGTATTTTAGTAACCATCATTGCGCCCAATAAAGCTGAAGCATCCTCGCCGATTCTGCCTTTAGATAAATTTAAAATTAAAATTTTCCCCTCATCCATGACCTTGCGCAAGTCAATTGATGATCTGACCTGTCCAACAATATTTCTGATTAAAGCAGTTGATAAAAACTGGCCGACCTTATTTTGAATAGGCGAAATAACCTCTTGCAAAACGCGATCATTCCACTTAGTAAACTCATCCAGCCAAAAGGAGCGCACCACAGGATCCTGGACTTTATCTACTACTTTTTTACGATAAACCTTATCTACTAAAATGCGGTTAATCCCGAGCAAGGTGCTATCGGGATATTCTAACAAAGCCAAAATAGCATTGCGCAAAATATATTCCAAACGAGGCCCCCAAGAATCAGCCCACTGTTTTTTAAATACCCCGATCAAGCCTGAAGAAATTAAGTGCCGATATTCTGGCGCGACTTTTTCCAGCACATTGAAAGAAATGGGGAAATTAATATCAGACGGATTAAAATAAATCACATCATTAATACGATTGGAAGGAATCCAACCCAGCATTTTTTCTGCGGTATCACCATGAGGATCAACATAACAAACGCCATGCCCGGCAATAATATCAGAATAAACCATATTTTCAATCAAAGTGGTTTTGCCCATGCCGGTTTTTCCAATTACATAAACATGGCGCCTGCGGTCATCTATTTTAATGCCAAAAACCCTTTCGCGATTTCTAAAAGTGGTCACCGCAAATGGCGTAACTCCGGCTTGCATTGCCTTATGCATTTGTAATCTTTCTTCTGACATATTTTAATCTATAAAAGGTAAATTCCCAGGAATCCCTGATTTTTCCTTGCCCTCAGTCCTGTCTGCCCCGGCCTTAGCAAAGGCAGAAGATTTACTCGTCTTGGCAGAGGCCGGAGCAAAGGATGATTTTTCTGCTTCAGTTTTATCAGCCTCTTTCAGCGGCGATTTCTTTGTATTTTTATCTTTAGTTTTTTTATCAGCTTTTATTGCCTCCATCTCTGTTTTTTTAATCTTCTCTAATCTAACAGCATCTTCTTTGGCTACCTCTTTAAGCTTTTCTTCTCTGGCTGGCCTGCCTTTTTTAAACGCCTCCTTATCTTTGGCAAACTGCATTTCAAAAGTATCATTATCATAATCAAACGATGGAACAACCTGGGTCTTTTCAGCAATAACCTCGCTCACCTGCTTTGGCCTTGCGGCTTGAGTGGCAACACCAAACGGCAAATCAGCTGGCGCCGCTGCTTTTCTAAATTCAGTTTTTCTAAGCAATGGCGATTTAACATACATGCTTGGGAAGTGCCATAAAGAAGCCAATTCTTCACTGCACATAGGCTTGGCAGGATCGCCCATGACCCCATCTCTTGAGATATAACCGCCCAATAGCCAGTTTCTTCTGGTATTGCGCCTATATTCAATTAAAATATACTGGGGCGCATTTGTCCCAGTAGGTTTTAAGTCTGGTTTTAAGCTGTTTGCATTCATATCTGACCATTGTTTAATTACCCCAACCATGCCATTAACACCTAAAGATTTATTCATCTTGTCTTTTTCAGCGACATAAATATATCTTATCTTTGTATTAAAAGCTAATTTAGAAATTTTACGTTCAATTAGTTCAAGCTGTTCCTTTTGCCCAGGCGTTAAATTCATCATGCGAAAGGGCTGATCCTCTTTTTTATTATTACCAGTTTCATCGGTTGATGGTCCGAGTATCTGGTTAGAAAATTCGCTGGCAATACCTGTCCCCATTTCAGCCATCCCTCCCAAAATGCCCTTTTTTTTCTCTTCCGGCGGTATTTTTAAAATTTTATTTATAACCTTTTCTCCGCCTTCTCTGCCCCAATCTACAGCTAATGGTCTAATTAGAATCTGCAGCCACATCTGTTCGCCTGGACCAATCTGGCTCATATTTTCAAGCATCGCAGCCATGGGATCAACAAAAACCTCTGAAAATCTATGCTCAAATTTAGTATAAGTTTTAATCGGCAAGTAAACATTTTTATTACTTAACGTAAATTCACAGCCCCAAATATCATGGGTATCATTAGGATACCAACGCGGCACTGAATGAGTATAATCTTCAACTTCTGTTATTTCAGCATCAGGAAACTGTGACCATACTGCTGCTTCCACTAAATTTCTCCAGTGGCTTGGAGTTCTAATTATAAACTGGACATTGCCTTCAATGCTGACAATTTCGCACGAAAAGCTAAGCTGAAAAACGCCAACAATGTATTTTTCCCATTTATTAATGGTAGCATGAGCACCTTGCAAATGGTCAAAAAAATTTTCCATGGCTTGGACGCTCTGCTCATTCATTTTTGGCACATCTATAGCCAAATAAGTCATTTTAACCGTTTGAGCAAACCACCTGTTCTGGATATAATCCATATATTCCGGAAAAATTAATTCTACTATAAATACATATACAATAAGCAGCCAACCCCAGTATTTAAACAAAAACAACCAGACCACTGCATAGGCAGTAGGCGCAGTCGTAAAATCATAAGCCACTTGATTTACAAATTGGCTAATGAAAGATATAATTGGACTTAAATCAATCACAAACATATTGTTTTGCTTATCTTTATTATACAATATTTTACAGCTTTAGGCTATAAATTTAGTTAAACAAAAAGAAACCTGCCAAAGCTGGAGGTTTCTTTTTATATATTAAAATTCTTTGTTTATTTCACTAGGTCATAACGGCCGTCTGCCAACCTGCCAAAACGTTCTTTATCCATCAACGCCAGGGTAATCGTTGTTTTTTGGACCATTCTTTGCTTTAAAACTTCGTCTGCTAATTCATTTCTTGTAACCGGCCCTTTGGCCTTTAAAATCTGGGAAATAATGTCCGCGACAGTGCCTTCTTTATAGCCCCATTCTTTCAAGGCATAAATACCGCGGCCGACTAGCACATATTTGTCATCTAATATCAATTCATTATGGACAGTGGCTGGATGAGCCTGCTTGCGATCAAAGTCAGCCTGATTAATTAAATCAGCGACTTGGGCAAAATGCAATGGTTTGCCTTCACGCAGCATGATTAAATATGCTTTATCAGTCATTCTTTTCGGGGTAATTGTATTCCAATTTATCATGCCCCACTGTTCTAAAATGTTTTTATCAAGATCCTTTCTCAAACGCAATAAAGCTTCTAAAATAGCCAAATTATCACCGCTCATCTGGTCAATTGTTTGGTAATGAGCATGATCTTTGAATTTAGATTCTAAATCTTCTAAATGTAATGGATTACCATGTTTACTGATTAAATCTTTCAAAGCAACGACTATTTCTAGAGTTTTATCTAAATCAATATTATCAAGTTTCCAAATAATGTGGTAATCATTAGAATTATCAAGGCGATTGAATTTAGCGCCAAGGATATTAGTTAAAATAAAATTTAATGCCCTTTCCTCATCTAATTTCTGCTCAGACAGCAATTTTTCCTTAATATGGTTTTCAGCCATTATGCCGCCATGCGCTTTCAAATAATCTGAAATTTCTATTTGTAGATCACTGATTGGCAGTTTGGCTTTTTCATAATCTAAAGCAGACAGCTTTTTTAAGCCTTCTCTTTCAATTTGTCTGACACGTTCGCGAGTAATATTAAAATCATTGCCAATCTGCTCTAAGGTATGAGCTTCGGCAATATCGGACAATGCATTTCTGCGCTGTAAAACTTCGCGTTCTCTATCCGGCAAATTAGCCAGTAAAGAATCAACCAAGCCAACATAGCTAGCAATTTTTATTTTAGCTGTCATAAGTATTTATGTAATTAAAATATAATAAATAAAATAAGCGAAAAACACCTATCTTTAAATCACCTCTATTATAACATATCTTAAAAAACTTGTCAAGAGTTAGCCTCTATTTATCTATTATGCCCTATTATTTACAAAAAAGCAAGTATTAGGTCTTATTGCCTTACCTTATATTATCTATGGGTAATTGTCAAGGGGCTAAGGTTAGGTAGCGTCCCCTTTTGCGACTGCTATTTTACAACTTTAAGCAATCGATTCCTGTAATGTCTGCGCCGGCAATTTCTATCGGCGCCTTGCCGTTTCTGTGTCTTCTTTTTTTACGGCAATCAG